>NZ_PYNX01000031.1:0-27809 GCF_003026755.1 Photobacterium sp. GB-50 | reverse complement strand
GCTTGTTGCTGTTACACCGATTTAGTGCGCGCGTAGCTCAGCTGGATAGAGTACCTGGCTACGAACCAGGCGGTCGGAGGTTCGAATCCTCCCGCGCGCACCATTACTTAAAAGTGATAAGCCTCAATGCTTGTTGCTGTTACACCGATTTAGTGCGCGCGTAGCTCAGCTGGATAGAGTACCTGGCTACGAACCAGGCGGTCGGAGGTTCGAATCCTCCCGCGCGCACCATTTTTAAAAGTGATAAGCCTTAACGCTTGTTGCTGTTACACCGATTTAGTGCGCGCGTAGCTCAGCTGGATAGAGTACCTGGCTACGAACCAGGCGGTCGGAGGTTCGAATCCTCCCGCGCGCACCATTTTTAAATGTGATAAGCCTCAAGGCTTGTTGCTGTTACACCGATTTAGTGCGCGCGTAGCTCAGCTGGATAGAGTACCTGGCTACGAACCAGGCGGTCGGAGGTTCGAATCCTCCCGCGCGCACCATTATTTAAAAGTGATAAGCCTAACGCTTGTTGCTGTTACACCGATTTAGTGCGCGCGTAGCTCAGCTGGATAGAGTACCTGGCTACGAACCAGGCGGTCGGAGGTTCGAATCCTCCCGCGCGCACCATCATTTAAAGCCCAGCTTTTGCTGGGCTTTTTTGTATCTGTTGTTTTCTGATTTCTAAGTATTACTAAGCCTTTATAATATTATTGTTAATAAGTAATAATAATGATTTTATTTGCTTAGTATCAATAAGGGTATCTAACAGCTTATTTGATACGATAACTTCTCTTTTTTAGCTGAATGCTATCCTTTCTAGATATTTTTAAAATTCCTTTTTTTATTACATTTCAGTATGTTGATTCTATATATGCAATCTTTATGTATTTGTATTCATATTGTGTCTGCATGTAATGAAATCTTGCAATTAAGGCTGATAAATATGCTTTAATTTGAGTAAAAATCAGACTGATGTTGCAAAAACAACCAATTTTTGTGAATCAATTTGACTTGTTTTCAATTGTCGTGATAATCGTTAACACTACGGTCACAACTAGAAGGAATTTATGATGACTGATCTGGGAGATGCGCTGTGGCAAGCAGCGGTAATTATGGCGACAGGAATGGTCGTTGTATTTGTCTTTCTGTCAATCCTTATTTTTTTGGTTCATTTGTTGGCAAAATTTGCGCCAGCTGACCAAATTGAAGCGCCTAAAGCTGCCAAGCCGGCAGTGACCCAAAATCAAAACGGTATTAAGCCTGATGTCATTGCAGCTATTTCTGCTGCTGTTCATCAATATCGTCAAGCTAAAAGCACTAGCTAATTTCACAGCACACAGTTTTGATTTAAGGACACTTATTCTTACAAGGAGTTTTGAACATGTCCAAGCCTCTAGCTATCACCGATGTTGTATTGCGTGATGCACACCAATCTTTATTTGCTACCCGTCTTCGTTTAGAAGATATGCTTCCTATTGCCGCGCAACTTGATGATGTTGGTTATTGGTCGTTAGAAACATGGGGTGGTGCAACATTTGATTCGTGCATTCGCTATCTTGGTGAAGATCCTTGGGAGCGTCTGCGCGCATTAAAGCAAGTGATGCCAAAAACACCGATGCAGATGTTACTTCGTGGACAAAATTTACTTGGCTATCGCCATTATGGTGATGATGTTGTAGAGAAGTTTGTTGAGCGCGCACACGCGAATGGTATGGATGTTTTCCGTATTTTTGATGCCATGAATGATGTGCGTAATTTTGAAAAAGCCGTAAAGTCGACGATTGATGTTGGTGCTCATGCGCAAGGTACTATTTCTTACACAACAAGTCCGGTTCATACTTTAGATACATGGACCGATCTTGCTAAGCGTTTAGAAGATCTCGGTTGTCACTCGCTATGTATCAAAGATATGTCAGGTTTATTGAAGCCTTATGAAGCGGAAGAGTTAATTAAGCGTATCAAAGCATCATGTGATATTCCGCTAGCTTTACACAGCCATGCTACAACCGGTTTATCTACAGCGACAGCAGTGAAAGCCGTAGAAGCGGGACTCGATATTCTTGATACATCGATTTCATCAATGAGCCAAACTTACGGTCATACACCAACTGAAACAGTGGTAGCTATGCTCCAAGGTACAGGACGTGATACCAACCTTGATTTAGAAAAGTTCGCACCTATTGCTAGCTATTTCAGAGATGTTCGTAAGAAGTACGCGAAATTTGAAGGTAGTTTACGCGGTGTTGATGCTCGAATTTTATTAGCACAAGTTCCTGGCGGCATGCTAACTAACATGGAAAGTCAGCTAAAAGAGCAAGGTGCTGCTGATCGTTTTGATGAAGTGTTAGAAGAGATCCCACGTGTACGTGAAGATCTTGGCTTTATTCCACTGGTCACCCCAACATCACAAATTGTCGGTACTCAGGCTGTATTGAATGTACTGACTGGTGAGCGCTATAAGAGCATCAGTAAAGAAACGGCGGGTATTCTAAAAGGTGAATATGGCGCAGCACCAGCGGCTGTAAATAGTGATCTTCAAGCGAAAGTACTTGAGGGTGCTGAGCCTATTACTTGTCGTCCAGCTGATTTAATTGATGATGAGTTAGCTATCTTAACTGATGATCTTGTCGCAAAAGCTAAAGCTGAGGGTATTGCGTTAGCCGATCAACAAGTTGATGATGTATTAACGTATGCATTGTTCCCGCAAGTTGGACTTAACTTCCTTAAAAATCGTAATAATCCTGATGCCTTTGAACCTGCACCAACAGGTGAAGAAGTAGTAACCACTGCCGCTGAAACGAAAACGGCATCTGAGGTTGAAAGCTATAGTGTACGTGTTAATGGTCAGGTTTATAACGTTGATGTTGCTGAAGGCGGTGAATTGTCTTCTGTGGAAGTGGCACAGCAACCAGCAGCTCCTGTTGCTGCCGCATCAGCTCCAAGTGCAACTGCTGAAGCTGTTGGTGCGCCATTAGCAGGGAATATCTTTAAGATCAATGTTCAGCCAGGTCATCAAGTAACAGAAGGTGATGTTCTTGTGATCTTAGAAGCGATGAAGATGGAAACCGAAGTACGTGCCGCACGTAGTGGTGTGGTTGATCAGCTACATGTTAAAGAAGGTGATTCCGTCACTGTCGGTTCGCCGATCATTAGTTTGTCATAAGAGGTAACCATGGAAGGTTTATTAAAACTCTGGTCCGAAACTGGGATTGCAAACTTTGAATTCGGTCAGATCGTGATGATCGTGGTTGGTTGTGGTTTGTTGTTCTTGGCCATTCGTAAAGGCTTTGAGCCATTATTATTACTGCCTATGGGCTTTGGTGCCATTCTTGCCAATATCCCGAATGCTGGGTTTACTGATCCTGGTGGTTTGCTTTATTACATCTATTACGTAGGGATTGAAACGGGTATTTTCCCGCTATTAATCTTTATGGGTGTAGGTGCAATGACCGACTTTGGCGCGCTGATTGCAAACCCTAAAACCTTGTTATTAGGAGCAGCGGCGCAGTTTGGTATTTTCTTTACCTTATTTGGCGCTATTTTACTTAACGTTGTACCGGGAATGGAATTTTCGCTAGCAGATGCTTCGTCAATTGCGATTATTGGTGGTGCTGATGGCCCAACGGCTATTTTCTTAGCAAGCCGATTGTCTCCTGATTTACTTGGTGCGATTGCGGTGGCAGCTTACAGTTACATGGCTTTAGTACCAATTATTCAGCCACCAATTATGAAAGCACTGACGACACCTGAAGAGCGTCAAATTCAGATGCAGCAGCTTCGTCACGTGACGAAGATGGAAAAAGTATTGTTCCCATTAGCTGTACTGTTGATGACGATTTTGTTCTTACCATCAGCAACCCCATTAGTCGGTATGTTCTGTTTAGGTAACTTAATGCGTGAATCTGGTGTTGTGGATCGCTTATCAAATACAGTACAAAACGAGTTGATCAACATCGTGACAATTATGCTAGGTTTAGGTGTTGGTTCGAAGCTTGAAGCTGCAACATTCCTACAAATCGAAACATTAGGTATTTTGGTACTGGGCGCGGTTGCATTTAGTGTTGGTACTGGTGGTGGTGTATTAATGGCAAAAGCGCTTAACCGTTTTAGTAAAGAGCCAATTAACCCATTAATTGGTGCAGCAGGTGTATCTGCCGTTCCAATGGCGGCACGTGTGGTGAATAAGGTGGGTTTAGAGTCAAACCCTCAAAACTTCTTATTAATGCATGCAATGGGACCAAACGTAGCTGGTGTATTGGGCTCTGCTGTAGCTGCAGGCATCTTGTTAGCATTGGTGGGTGGAAGTTAAGGTATTTCTTTCACTACCTAGTTAAAAAGGCAGCGTTTCGCTGCCTTTTTTATTTAATGACAATATAAAAATATGTTCAGTTATCGCTTCAAATGGCACACTTTGCCTTCCTAATAAAAAGGTGACAGACATGACTGATTTATTTACCGGGGATACGGGCTTATGGGTTCTATTTGCGACCGGATTTCTTAGTGCCACATTGTTACCAGGCGGATCTGAAGCGAATCTTATCGCTGCTGTCAAATTAGGGGATAACCCGATATGGCAAATAGTAGCGGTCGTTGCGATAGGTAATACCTTAGGTGGATTAACTAATTATTGGTTAGGACTTTTACTACCAGATAAAACTTCAGAGCAAAAACAGAGTCATAAAGCGTTATTGTGGCTAAAAAAATACGGCTACTGGAGTTTGTTACTTAGTTGGATGCCAATTATTGGTGATCCCTTATGTTTAGCGGCAGGTTGGCTACGGATGCGATTTTGGTGGTGTGCAGTAGTCATTTTAATTGGTAAAACATTACGTTATATCGCATTAGCTGCAATCGTATTGGGACTTTTCCCTGCATTATCGTTTTAAGGAATTCGAGCGTGAAAAAATGGATCCTGAGTGCAGCCGTCGTGTCATTGACAGGTTGTACTCAATTTACTGAACAGCAGACTACCCAAGTGTTACCAAAAGGGGTAACGTTTATTGAGCAAGTTAAAGCGGTACAAGGGAAAGCTGTGATCCCTTATAGTAAATACCGTTTGGCTAATGGGTTGACTGTTATTTTATCGCCGGATCACTCTGATCCGTTAGTGAATGTGGATGTGACTTACCATGTGGGCTCTGCGCGAGAGCAACAAGGTAAATCAGGTTTTGCGCACTTTTTTGAGCACATGATGTTTCAAGGCTCTAAGCATGTTGGTGATCAACAGCATTTCAAATTGATCACAGAAGCGGGCGGTAATTTAAATGGCAGTACTAACCGTGATCGCACGAATTATTTTGAAACAGTCCCAGCCAATCAATTAGAGAAAGCCTTGTGGCTTGAGTCTGACCGTATGGGCTTTTTACTTGATGCGGTATCTCAGCGTAAGTTTGAAATTCAGCGTGATACAGTGAAAAATGAGCGTGCACAAAACTTTGAAAATCGTCCGTATGGTTTGATTTATGAAAAAATGGCGGAAGCATTATACCCTCGTAGCCATCCATATTCATGGCAAACCATTGGCTATGTAGAAGATTTAGATCGTGTTGATGTTAACGATCTTAAAGCTTTCTTCCTGCGTTGGTACGGGCCAAACAATGCGACGTTAACCATTGGTGGTGATATTAATAAAGCGCAGACATTGGAATGGGTGAATAAATACTTTGGCTCTATTCCACGAGGTCCTGAAGTAAAGAATGCACCGAAGCAGCCTGTGACATTGCCGTCTGATCGTTACATTACACTGCAAGATAATATTAAGCAGCCCATGTTAATGATGGCCTGGCCGACAGCGTATTTAGGTGCAGCAGAACAACCATCATTGGATATGTTAGGCCAAGTGATTGGAAGTGGCACGAATAGCTTACTCTATCAAAAGCTGGTGAAAACAGGTAAAGCTGTTGATGCAGGCGCATTCCAAGATTGTGCAGAGCTTGCTTGTAGCATGTATGTGTATGCGATGGCACCAAGTGGTGATAAAGGTCACCTAGACACATTACGTAAAGAAGTGATGTCTGTCGTTAACGGCATTGAGCTACAAGGGATCAAGAAAGCCCAACTGGATGAAATTAAAGGCTCGGTTGAAGCGAGTGCGATTTATGGCTTACAAAGTGTCAGTGGTAAAGTGTCGCAACTTGCGGCTTATCAGACTTTCTTTGGTAATCCTAACTACATTGCAACGGAACTAGCGAATCTTGATAAAGTAAATACGCAAAGCGTAATGCGTGCGTATAACCAGTATATTTATCAACACCCGAGTGTTACGCTCAGTGTTGTTCCACATGGTGAATTACAACTGCAGGCAGCGAAACCCAATTATGCGCCTGCGCCACGTGTGTTACCTAAAAATACCAAGATCAATGATCAAGATTTAGCTTACCGTACGGTTAAAGATAATTTTGATCGTTCAGTGATGCCAAAGGCTTCAAAACCAGTGAAAGTCGTCATGCCCACACTGTATGAGTTCAGCCTTGCGAATGGGATCAAAGTGGTTGGTACCCAGTCCCAAGAAACTCCAACGATCAGCTTACAGTTAACCGTACCTGCAGGGCGTCGTTTAGATCCTGCAAGTAAAGAAGGTTTAGCTGAGTTGACGGCTGCGATGATGAATGAAGGCTCTGAGAAATATACCGCAGAGCAAATGGCATCTAAGTTAGATACTCTTGGCAGTAATATTTCAGTACATGCTGGATTATATGGCACCACGATTTCACTCAGTACGCTAACGAAGAACTTACCTGAAACGATGGCGTTATTAGAGCAACGTCTTTTCCATCCCGCCTTTAAAGAAAGTGATTTTAAGCGTCTTAAAAAGCAGATGATTGAAGGTATTGTTTATGAGCATCAAAGTGCGGATTGGTTAGCGGGGCAAGCAACACGAGAAGTCTTATTTAAAGGTACTGTGTTTGGGCGTCCAACGGATGGTACTAAGCAAACGTTGAGCCATATTACCCTGCAAGATGTAAAAGACTTCTATCATCGTTATTACACTCCTAACAGTGCTGATGCGGTAGTGGTGGGCGATATAACACAAGCGAAACTAGTACAAGCGTTAGCGCCTATCGGACAATGGCAAGGAGAACCTGCGCCAAGTATTGCACCACAAGTTCTACCTGTATTAAAGCAGCAAGCAATTTGGTTAGTGAATAAGCCTGATGCTCCACAAACGGTGATCCGTTTAGTACGTCAAGGGATGCCGTTTGATGCCACCGGTGAGCTATTTAAAACCCAATTGGCTAACTTTAATTTAGCGGGTAACTTTAATAGCCGTATCAACATGAATCTACGTGAAGATAAAGGCTTTACCTATGGCGCGGGAGGCTATTTCAGTGGCGGAAAAGAAGTGGGTGTGGGAGTTTATTATGCTCAAGTTAGAGCCGATGCGACGGTTGCCTCTATAAAAGAGTTTCTCGCCGAACTAAAGAAAATGAGCACATCAGGATTAACCGATAAAGAGGTTAACTTTATGCGCTTAGCTGTGGGTCAGAAAGATGCTCTTAGTTATGAGACGCCAAGTCAAAAAGCATCATTGTTAGGTAATATCTTAGCTTATGATTTACCAAAAGATTTTGTCGCTCAGCGAAACCATATTGTCGATACTATTACTAAAACGACAATGGATAAATTAGCGCAGAAATGGTTTAACCCGAAAGATTATCAAATTATTGTGGTGGGTGATGCGAAGACATTGGAGCCACAATTGAAAGCGTTAGACTTACCTGTTCATTTGCTTACATTAACGAAGTAACAGGTACTCAGTAACAGCTAGTACCGAGTGCTAGTTGTTACTGCTTAGTAAAAGTCTTTCGCAAGTTTTGCTGATATAAATGATGGTAATCAGATGCAATAATGATTACTCTGTTTTCCTTAAATTAGATTAAAACGAGAATAGCCTTGATGGATTTTTCACAGAGGTTACAGCAGCTTTCTACTCATGCTGATGCATTAACCCAGTTTGGGCGTGGACTTGAACGAGAGTCACTTCGAATTACTGCTGACAGGCATTTATCCCAACAACCTCATCCCGTGGCATTAGGCTCTGCGCTAACCAATAAGTGGATCACAACTGATTTTGCCGAATCATTGTTGGAATTTATTACACCAGTATCAACCGACGTTGATCAGTTGTTATGGCAACTTGAAGATATCCATAAATTTGCCTTAAGTAAAATGGATGGTGAGCGTTTATGGCCAATGTCGATGCCATGCTTTGTTGGCTCACAAGATGACATTACCTTAGCGCAATACGGTTCATCGAATACCGGACGAATGAAAACGCTTTACCGCGAAGGTTTAAAGCATCGCTATGGTAGCGTAATGCAGATCATCTCCGGTGTTCACTTTAACTTCTCATTTTCAGATAGTTTTTGGGATGGTTTATTGGGTGGGCAAACACTAGAGCAACGTCAAGCATCGGTGTCGGATGCATACTTTGGTTTGATCCGTAATTACTATCGTTTCGGTTGGTTAATTCCTTATTTATTTGGGGCGTCTCCTGCACTTTGTGGCTCTTTTATTAAAGACGACAAAGTGAAGGAATCATTTAGCAAAGTGGGTACAGGTACCTATTACTTAGAGAATGCAACAGCATTACGTTTAAGTGATTTAGGCTACACCAATAATGCGCAAAGCTCACTGAAAATTGGTTTTAATAGCCTTGAACAGTACCTAGAAGGCTTAAATAAAGCGATTCATACTCCGTCAAAAGAGTTTGCTGACATTGGTGTGGTTGTTAATGGTGAACGTCGTCAGCTAAACAGCAATGTACTACAAATTGAAAATGAGCTTTATGCGCCAATTCGCGCTAAACGAGTAACGAAAAGTGGTGAAAAGCCGTCAGAAGCACTAAAGCGTGGTGGTGTTGAGTATATCGAAGTTCGTTCGTTAGATGTAAACCCATTTAGCCCGATTGGTATCAGTGAAGATCAGGTACGTTTCCTTGATTTATTCCTAACGTGGGCGGTATTAACACCATCTGCTGATATGGATGATAGTGAGCTTGCTTGTTGGCGTGATAACTGGAACCGTGTTGTGGTTGACGGTCGTAACCCAGAATTGATGCTTAAGATCGGCTGTGCTGGTGAGCGTTTAAGCTTGCAAGATTGGGGGGCGCGTGTCTTTGCTGAATTGGAGCAAGTCGCGAAAACTATTGATGAGCTAAACGGTAATACTCTTTACCAACAAACATGCGAGCGTTTATTAGGTTGGATCCATCATCCTGAACGTACACTATCAGCGCAATTGCTTGAGCAAATTAAAGCAGATCAAG
Source organism: Photobacterium sp. GB-50 (assembly GCF_003026755.1). Lineage (NCBI taxonomy): Bacteria > Pseudomonadati > Pseudomonadota > Gammaproteobacteria > Vibrionales > Vibrionaceae > Photobacterium > Photobacterium sp. GB-50. The sequence continues at coordinate 18,556 of NZ_PYNX01000031.1, read as the reverse complement.
GTATTGGTAATCTTGGCTATAAGTTAGCAGCGCAACATGCAGAAAGCTTAAAAGCACAAAAATTCCGTTTTTATGATGCCAATACATTTGAACAAGAAGTACATCATTCGGTAGAAAAACAGCAACAGATCGAACATGATGACACCGTATCATTTGATGATTATCTCGATAATTACTTTGCCGATATTCATGTTGGCATGTAAAGAGTAACAACAAAAGAGTGTCTTCTTTCAAACAAATAAAAGCTGGGAGCCGGATGGTTCCAGCTTATTATTTTTAGTTTTTATTGATAGATACATTTTACATGGATGATGAAACCTCTTCTTTAGCTACTGTTAATCTCTATCCCTATATAATGTATTACTTGGTAAACGTCTTTAATGGAATGTGAGTGATATATGCAGCGATCTCTTCGTTTATTTTTGTTGTTCGGAATAACCCTCATTGTTTCAGGGTGTGCTTCTGCACCACCACGAGACCAATCGAATATTTGTAATATTTTTCGTCAATATCCGAGTTGGTATGATGATGCCGTTGATATGCAAAAAGAGTGGGGGACGCCCATCAATGTGGCGATGGCGATCATTAAACAAGAAAGCAGCTTCCGTCATGATGCTGAGCCACCGAAAAATTATGTACTCGGCTTTATTCCATGGGGACGTGTAAGCAGTGCTTATGGTTACGCACAAGCGCAAGATCCTGCATGGGAGGATTTTCAAAAGCACACAGGTCATGGCGGCTCACGTACTGATTTCGGCGATTCATTACAATTTGTTGGTTGGTATACCCATGAAACACAACGTCAGTTAGGGATTTCTAAATGGGATGCTTATCGTCAGTACTTGGCTTATCACGAAGGTCGAGGTGGGTTTAAGCGTGGAACATATTGGAAAAAGCCATGGCTAACCAAGGTTGCGCGTAAAGTAGAGCAGCAATCAAAGAACTATGGTTGGCAGTTAAAGCAGTGCCGTAAAGAATTAGAAAGTAATAGAAGCTGGTGGTTTTAGACTGTAACAAGTTGCGAATACAGAAAAAGTACCAATAATTGAATAAGTCAGGATTGACGTGCAAGGAGAAGCAAATAATGCCATTACTCGATAGTTTTACTGTTGATCATACTAAAATGAATGCGCCAGCAGTACGTGTTGCAAAGACCATGCAAACACCAAAAGGCGATACCATTACGGTGTTTGATTTACGTTTTTGTCGTCCAAACGTTGATATTTTAAGTGAGCGTGGAATTCATACTCTTGAGCATCTTTATGCTGGTTTTATGCGTGCGCACCTTAATTCAAATAATGTCGAAATTATCGATATCTCGCCGATGGGATGTCGCACTGGTTTCTACATGAGCTTAATCGGCACACCGACTGAAGAAGTAGTTGCTGCAAGCTGGCAAGCGGCAATGGAAGATGTGTTGAAAGTGGAATCACAAAATCAAATTCCAGAGCTGAATGAATACCAGTGTGGAACCTATGACATGCACTCATTAGATGAAGCGAAGCAAATTGCTCAAACGATCTTAGCGCAAGGGATCTCTGTTAACTTAAATAATGAGTTGGCACTCCCAGAAACGATGCTACAAGAGCTAACAGTAAAATAAGTCTATGGGTAAACAACTGAGAATAAAAAGCCGACATCATGTCGGCTTTTTTATGTATTATTACGGATTGTCGGGTAATACCTTGATCAACTTGATCATATTGTCGGATACTTCCACTATTTCCATTTTATGATCAGCAATAATTATACTGACCTGATTTTCTGGAATGTATTCTAAGTGTTCTAAGATCAAACCATTTAAGGTTCTAGGGCCATCAGTTGGCAGTTTCCAATTTAGGCTCTTATTCAAATCGCGAATGTTGGCACTGCCTTCAATCATCAAGCTACCGTCACTTTGCGCAGTGATCTCTTCTGCTAATGTTGGTGTGATAGACGTTGTAAATTCTCCTACGATTTCTTCAAGAATATCTTCTACCGTGATTAAGCCTTGGATATCACCGTACTCATCGACGATCAAACCAATACGCTCTTTATTTCGTTGGAATTTCAAAAGCTGGGTGTTCAGTGGGGTACCTTCTGGAATGAAATAGACTTCATCAGCCGCACGTAATAGGTTTTCTTTACTGAAATCGTTTTTGTCCATCATCAGGCGGTAGGCTTCACGTACACGTAACATACCAACCACTTCATCAATATTGTCACGGTAAAGTACGATACGACCATGCGCTGAATGGCTTAGTTGGCGGACTATTGATTTCCAATCATCATTAACGTTAATGGCTGCGATCTCACTGCGCGGTACCATTAAGTCTTCCACTGTGACATTTTCTAAATCAAGAATCGATAACAGCATATCTTGGTGACGACGAGGGATTAAGCCGCCGGCTTCGTTAACAACGGTACGCAATTCTTCTGAGCTCAATTTAGATGAACTGTTATTACTGCTCTTTAATCCTAAAATGAAAAGAAACGCACTGGTGATCCCATTAACAAACCACACTAATGGGTAAAGCACTTTCATTAAAATGTTTAAGATGATGCTGCTGGCATAAGAGACACGTTCAGGATAGAGCGCAGCTACCGTCTTAGGAGTTACTTCTGCAAAGACAAGGATTAAAATAGTCAGTGCACCTGTTGCAATCGCCACACCAGCATCGCCATAAAGGCGCATACCAAGAATAGTCGCAATCGCTGATGCTAAAATATTAACTAAATTATTACCGATCAGAATTAGGCCAATTAAGCGATCTGTACGAGACAGTAGTTTCTCGACACGTTTAGCTCCTTTATGGCCTTGGTTGGCCATGTGGCGTAGTTTGTAGCGATTTAGTGCCATCATGCCTGTTTCTGAGCTGGAGAAATAAGCTGATAGAACGATCATTAAAATAAGTAGAGAGAATAGTACACCTGTGGAGATCTCGTCCAAAAGTCGTAACCCTTAATGTTTTATGCAAGCTAAAACCCTCGTATAGAGGGCAAAATTATAAGTATTGTAATTATAGAAATATTCTATATAAGATATGATGGGTAATAGTAATTACATGCCAATGATGATTTCTTTCACGAATCGGCTCCCAAAGTAAGCTAGGGTGAGTAGAAATGCACCAACGAGACTGAACCAAATTACCCTGCGTCCACGCCAACCTTTTTGGTAATGTCCCCATAGTAAGACACTGTAAACACCCCAAGCTAATAATGATAGTATCGCTTTATGGGTTTTACCTTGAGCTATGATATCGTTAATAAATAGATAGCCTGTGAGCAAGGTTACGGTTAATAACGCATATCCAACAATAATGATCTTGAAAAGTTGGCGTTCAACCATCATTAATGGAGGAATATTAGGGTTCATTGCTAAGCTCTTTTTATGTTTAAGCTTATGATCAAGCCATGCTAATTGAATAGCATATAGGCTCGCAATTGTAAGGGTTGAATATGAGAACAAAGCAAGAGAAATATGCAGTAATACTTGCGGATGTGCTTCTAAATGGGTAATAAAAGCACCGGGCAATACAGCTGAAGCCGCTAAATTAATAGCAGCAAAACTGTATATGACGGGTAATAAAAACCAAATCCGCATTTTTAACATTGCTACTGTAGTCAAGCAGGCAATAATTACGCTGATTAACGAAGCAACGTTAAGAATACTGAGGTTTTGTCCGGCACCTGCAAAGATAAGATCTTTAAGCAGTAGGATATGAAAAATAATTGCCATACAGGCTGCGGCAAAAACAGGGGTAACTTTTATGCCGTTATTGTTAGCAAGTCCTGGAATAACCAGCAACAGTGCAATGAGATAAAAGCCAACTGCTGGAATAGCAAGTAACATATCCATAATAAATGAGATAGCTCCGTAGTAACTAATGGCTATTTTATAAGGTTTTAGAGATGCAATTATACCTTGCTCAAACCTTCACCGCCAACGTAATACCTAAAAGTGACAGAGGATTACATGAAAACGAAGGTTTTTTTACGGTATACTTGTACCAATTTTAGTGATTTTGCAATTTTAATTGAGTTGCGTAACGAGCGAGTAGCACCACATGTTCGAAAATTTAACCGAGCGTTTATCGCGAACGCTTAAAAATGTCAGCGGCCGTGGTCGCCTTACGGATGACAACATCAAGGATACTTTGCGTGAAGTGCGCATGGCATTACTCGAGGCTGATGTTGCGCTGCCCGTTGTTCGTGAATTCGTTAAGCGTGTAAAAGAGCGCGCTGTTGGTACTGAAGTATCAAAAAGTTTAACGCCAGGTCAAGAATTCATCAAAATCGTTCAAGCTGAACTTGAAGCGGTGATGGGTGAAGAAAACGAAGGCTTGGATTTAAGTTGCCAACCGCCTGCAGTTATTTTAATGGCAGGTTTACAAGGTGCAGGTAAAACAACCAGCGTCGGTAAATTAGGTAAGCTATTAAAAGAGCGTGATAGTAAAAAAGTATTGGTTGTTTCTGCCGACGTATACCGTCCTGCGGCAATCAAGCAGCTTGAGACGCTAGCGGGTGATGTTGGTATTGATTTCTTCCCATCAAACGTAGAGCAGAAACCTGTCGAGATCGCAAAAGCGGCGCTTGAGCACGGTAAGCTTAAATTCTACGATGTGGTGATTGTCGATACAGCGGGTCGTCTTCACGTTGATGAAGAGATGATGGATGAAATTAAAGACGTCCATAAAACATTAAATCCTGTTGAGACATTGTTCGTGGTTGATGCCATGACAGGTCAAGATGCGGCAAACACAGCTAAAGCCTTTAATGATGCATTGCCACTAACGGGTGTGATCTTAACCAAGGTGGATGGTGATGCCCGTGGTGGTGCTGCGTTATCAGTACGTCATATTACCGGTAAGCCAATTAAATTTTTAGGTGTTGGTGAAAAAACTGATGCGCTAGAGCCGTTCCATCCAAACCGTGTTGCTTCTCGTATCTTAGGTATGGGTGACGTTCTTTCTTTAATCGAAGATTTAGAACGTAACGTTGATAAGCAAGAAGCGGAAAAACTGGCGAAGAAATTCAAAGACAAAAAAGGCTTCGATTTAGAAGACTTCCGTAGCCAGCTTCAACAAATGAAAAACATGGGCGGTATGATGGGAATGCTTGATAAGCTTCCGGGTATGTCACAACTACCGTCTGATGTGAAAGATAAAGTGGACGATAAAGTGTTCGTTCAAATGGAAGCTATCATTAATTCAATGACCAAAGGCGAGCGTGCGCATCCTGAACTTATCAAAGGTTCACGTAAAAAGCGTATTGCTGCAGGTTCAGGTACACAAGTACAAGATGTGAACCGTTTATTGAAGCAATTTACCCAAATGCAGAAGATGATGAAGAAAATGCAAAAGGGTGGAATGAAGAATATGATGCGCCAAATGAAGGGTATGATGCCTGGTGGCGGAATGTTCCCTGGACGCTAATCCCATAATTTTAAAAGATTTTAAAGTCTATTGGTTATTTTACTGGCGAAAAAGTAACTAAAGCAGTTGCATTCGTCGTTCTAAAGAGTAAAATTCCGAGGCTTTATTTTGGCACGGGCCCCGTTTTTTAAGCGGGGCCAATTTAATTTACAGTAATGCAAAGAGGACGATATGGTAACCATTCGTTTGGCACGTCACGGCGCTAAGAAGCGTCCATTCTATCAAATCGTTGTTGCTGACTCACGTTGTTCACGTGACGGTCGTAACATCGAGCAAATCGGTTTCTTCAACCCACTAGCTAAGGGTCAAGAAGAGCGTCTACGTTTAGACCTAGATCGCGTAAACCACTGGGTAGGTCAAGGCGCTTCTGTGACTGACCGCGCAGCAAAACTAATCAAAGATGCAGCGAAAGCAGCTTAATTTGATTATTAAGGTAGAAGAGAAACGATGAGCAATAAAAACCAAGACCACATTATTGTCGGTAAACTGGGTGCCACCTACGGTATCAAGGGTTGGCTCAAAGTTTTTTCCTACACCGAACAATCTGAAAGCATTTTCTCTTACATCCCTTGGCTTATTAAAGTTAAAGGTGAGTGGAAAGAGATCCATGTTGAATCATGGAAACGCCATGGCCAAGGTCTGGTGGCTAAGCTAGAAGGTATGGATATCCGCGAGGATGCCCAAGTTTTCACTAACGCTGAAGTCGCTGTATTGGCTGAGCAATTACCAGCATTGTCAGATGAAGAATTCTACTGGCGTGAGTTGTTTGGTATGTCTGTATTCACTACCGAAGGTTACGACCTAGGTAAGGTGACAGACATCCTGGAAACAGGTTCAAACGACGTGTTAGTTGTTAAGGCGAATTTAAAAGATGCTTTCGGGCAGAAGGAACGATTAATTCCGTTCCTCGATGAGCAGGTCATCAAGTTGATTGATCGCACTGCTCAGCGGATCGAAGTTGACTGGGATCCTGAGTTTTAACCTCCGGTAATAAGGTGAGTAACATGTGGGTTGGTGTAATCAGCCTTTTTCCTGAAATGTTCTCTTCCATTACCAATTTTGGGGTAACAGGCCAGGCGGTAAAAAAAGGCCTTTTGACTGTTGATACGTGGAATCCTCGTGATTTTACGCTCGACAAACATCGTACGGTAGATGATCGACCATACGGTGGTGGACCGGGTATGTTGATGATGGTACAGCCTTTGCGCGATGCCATTCACACTGCCAAACAGTCTGCAAAAGGTAAGGCTAAAGTAATCTACCTTTCCCCTCAGGGCCGTAAGCTGGATCAGGCTGGTGTTGAGGAGTTAGCGCAAAATGAGAATCTGATTCTTATTTGTGGTCGCTATGAAGGGGTTGATGAGCGCATTATCCAACAAGAGGTAGACGAAGAATGGTCTATCGGCGATTTTGTGTTAACGGGTGGTGAACTACCTGCTATGACGTTGGTGGATGCAGTTGTTCGGTTTGTTCCGGGCGTACTGGGAGACTTTGCGTCAGCAGAAGAAGATTCTTTTGCAAATGGCTTGCTAGATTGTCCTCATTACACAAGACCAGAATTATTGGACGGGCAGGAAGTACCTTCGGTATTAATGTCTGGCAATCATAAAGAGATTAGTCGCTGGCGATTAAAACAATCGCTAGGCCGTACATGGCTAAGAAGACCAGAGCTCCTGGAAAACCTAGCTCTGACTGACGATCAGGAATTCTTGCTAGCGGAATTTATCCGCGAACATAAAGCAAGCATTTAATTAATTTAGTATCAGTTTATTCTAGGGTATATACCAAATGAGTAACATCATTAAAGCTCTTGAGCAAGAGCAACTAAAAACAGACCTACCGACTTTCGCACCAGGTGACACTGTTGTTGTTCAAGTTAAGGTAAAAGAAGGTGACCGTGAGCGTCTACAGGCTTTTGAAGGCGTTGTAATCGCAATCCGTAACCGTGGTCTACATTCTGCATTTACTGTTCGTAAGATTTCGAACGGTGAAGGTGTTGAGCGTGCGTTCCAAACTCACTCTCCAGTAGTTGACAGCATTACTGTTAAACGTCGTGGTGCAGTACGTCGTGCCAAGTTGTACTACCTACGTGAGCGTTCTGGTAAATCAGCACGTATCCGTGAGAAGCTATCTAAGTAATAGCTTTAAACGCTTGACGTTTAATCGAAAGCCCACCGAAAGGTGGGCTTTTTTATATCTGTAAATTATCAATTGGGTAGCTTTAGGGGGAATGAGTATTTAAACAGATGAAAAGCGCTGTATATTTACTGAACAGACTCTAATTAAGTATAATGTTTGCACTATTATGCTAGGTTAAATTGAGAACATATTGTATAAAATTCATAGCGAGTTAGAGGCTGAATAACACTACGTTTTTTGCTTCTCAAAACTCCTCGATTTGATAACCAAGGAAAAGTTATAAAAGTACTTCCTCTTTTGACTCTCTCTTCTGTTGTGCTTCTATCTGGCTTTGTCACACAGTCCTCTTTAATCAGCAAAGGAAACTTTGAACAGCTCGGTTTCTATGACGGTGCTGGTGGTTGAATTGCGCTAACAACTACACAAAATCTCAGATAAATATGACGCGATGGAAACACCTAATCATCAAGAGTATCTGCAAGGTTATAATAAAGGTCGTGATAATTACTGCTCTATTGAACATGTATTGCAGCTAGGTGAGCAAGGAAAAGTGAATTGGGGAATTTGTGAATATCGTCGTGAGGTCCCACTTTTTAAAGCTAAATAGCAGCAAGGGTTTGAACGCTATGGGACAATGGAGCCACGCTTTTAAGTAAATAGGCTCATTTAAAGCAACTTTATTGCAACTATTATTATTTTAAATAACGTTTAAGCTAGCGATAAAAGTGTTTTTCTTATACCAAAACACCACCTGTAAATATTTATTTACAGGTGGTGTTTTTTATTTACAGCACTATTGCAATAGGTCATTAAGACTTGTTATGTTTGTTGGCACAATGTTACTAATGGATATAGTGATAACGAAACAGGGATTGTGTTTCGCGCTAACGAATCAATGACAAGGATGCCACTATGCAAAAAGACCAACTCAATAACGTTCATATCGAAGATGAATCCGTTCTCATTACGCCAGCAAAGTTGAAACAAGACTTATCTGCCTCTAAACAAGCGTTGTCTTTTGTGGAGCAATCACGTCAAACTATCGCCGATATTATTCATAAGCGCGATCATCGTTTATTGGTCGTGTGTGGACCTTGTTCGATTCATGATGTTGAGCAAGCAAAAGCTTATGGGCAGAAGTTAAAGCAGTTGGCAGAAGAGCTTAGCGATCAACTCTATATTGTGATGCGAGTCTATTTTGAAAAACCACGCACTACAGTTGGATGGAAAGGCTTAATTAATGACCCGCACATTAATGGTTCATTTGCTGTTGAAGAAGGTTTGCATATTGGCCGTCAGCTATTAATTGACTTAGTTGAAGAGGGCATTCCTTTAGCGACCGAAGCACTTGATCCGATTAGTCCGCAATATTTAGGTGATTTATTTAGTTGGGCAGCCATTGGTGCACGTACGACGGAATCACAAACCCACCGTGAAATGGCAAGTGGGCTATCAATGCCAGTAGGCTTTAAAAATGGTACTGATGGTAGCCTGGCAACAGCGATTAATGCGATGCAAGCGGCAGCGTCAGGTCATAAATTTATGGGAATTAACCCTGATGGACAAGTTGCACTGCTAAATACGGAAGGTAACCCTGACGGTCATGTTATTTTACGTGGTGGTAAGCAAACTAATTACGATTCAGTGTCAGTTAGAGAGTGTGAAAACGAGATGGTCGGATCAGGTCTTTCACCAGCCTTAATGGTAGACTGTAGCCATGCTAATTCTCGTAAAGATTATCGTCGCCAACCTTTGGTAGCTGAAGATGTAATTCATCAGATCCGAGAAGGAAATCAGTCTATTATAGGGTTGATGATCGAAAGCCATCTTGATGAAGGGAACCAGAGTGCCGATCTTCCTCGAGATGAAATGAAGTACGGCGTATCGATAACTGATGCATGTATTAGTTGGGACACCACCGAGAAATTATTGCGTCAGGCACATAAGGAATTGGTGCCGTTCTTACAAGATCGAATTAAATAATTACGGATAAAAAGAAATCATGGTTGCTGAGTTAAGCAAATTAAGAGATCAAATTGATGATGTAGATCGTCAAATGGTTGAGTTATTGGCTCAACGACTCGCGTTAGTTGAGCAGGTCGGCGTCGTTAAAAGTCAGCATGGCTTACCGATCTATGCCCCAGATCGTGAAGCAGCAATGTTGGCATCTCGTCGCGAAGAGGCGGAACGTCAAGGGGTCCCTGCGGATCTTATCGAAGATGTACTTCGTCGAACGATGCGTGAATCTTATTCGAGTGAAAACGATTCTGGTTTTAAATGTTTAAATCCACAATTGCGACCAATTGTTATTGTTGGTGGCCATGGACAGTTAGGTAAATTGTTTTGTCGTCTGTTTGAACTGTCGGGTTACCAAGTTAAAACATTAGGTAGCCAAGATTGGGATCGTGCCGATGAAATATTGCATGATGCAGGTATGGTCGTTGTTTCTGTTCCTATCCATTTAACAGAGATGGTGATTGCGAAACTCGATAATTTACCTAAAGACTGTTTACTTGCTGACTTAACATCGATTAAAAGTGGTCCATTACAAGCGATGTTAGAAGTGCATAAAGGCCCTGTAGTTGGGTTACACCCAATGTTTGGTCCTGATATTCCAAGCCTTGCGAAACAGGTTATTGTGTATTGTGATGGGCGAAATCCAGAAAGCTACCAATGGCTGTTGGAGCAGTTTCAAATTTGGGGCGCAACGCTAAATCGTATTAGTGCGATTGAGCACGATCAGGGGATGACTTTGATCCAAGCATTACGTCACTTTACGTCGTTTGTTTACGGTGTTCATCTTGCAGAAGAAGATCCTAAGCTAGAGCAGTTAATGTCGTTAAGCTCACCAATCTATCGCTTAGAACTCGCGATGGTTGGGCGTCTATTTGCTCAAGATGCGCAATTGTACGGTGACATTATTATGTCGGCACCACAGAATATTGCGATGATCAAACGTTTCCATCAGCGCTTTGGTGAAGCGATTGAAATGCTAGATGCCCAAGACAAAGATGCGTTTAAACAAGCCTTTGGTCAGGTATCAGGATGGTTTGGCGATTACGCTGAACATTTTTTAGCAGAGAGCCAGGGACTGCTTAGGCAGGCGAACGATTCAACTCACCGTAAATCGTAGTTAATTTTCTGATAGTTCAAAATAAAAGAGCCCGTTATGTCATTATTACTTGAAAGAGAATGTCATAACGGGTTTTTTGTTATTCGTACTTTTTTTAGTCGAGGAGCTCAACTTCTGTTGGCGCGACATTTTCACTTGGATAACAGCCTAATACTTTAATAAAGCGAGTTAGGCGGGTGAGTTCTTCTAGCGCTTGTTGCATCACGTCTGATTTAAGATTGACCTCAACATCCACATAGAACATTTCTTCCCATGGGTTGCCAATAACAGGGCGTGATTCCAGCTTACTCATATTGATATTAAGATTTCTCAGCACCAGTAAACATTCAACCAATGAACCTGCTTTTTGTGCTGTCGACATAATTAAAGTGGTTTTTGCTGGGATCAAGGATGTCACATCAACAGGTTTACGTGCTACGACAATAAAGCGGGTGAAGTTTTCTTGCTGATTGGCAATATCTGATTTAATGGAGGTTAAACCATACAATTCGCCGCTAGATGCATTACCAATAGCTGCAACATTCGGTTGTTTTAGCTCTGCAACTTGCTCCATCGCTTCAGCGGTACTTGAACAATATTCTTGTTTTATGCTCCCCATACTATGAAGGAACTCGCTACATTGTTGGTGTGGCTGTGGATGAGAATACAAGGTATCAATATGTTCAAGTTTCGTATCGACAGCTGTAAGTAGGCAATGTTCGATAGGTTGGGTTATCTCGCCCACAATAGAAAGACTTGTGTGTTGTAATAAATCATACACTTCATTGATTGAGCCTGAGCTGGTATTTTCAATTGGTAAGACACCATAATCAGCATTACCTGTTTCTACAGTATTGAAAATATCGCGAAAAGTAGAACAACTCAGCTCAACTAGATCGGTTTGTTTACGGCTAAAATAATTTCGGCTAGCTAAGTAAGAGTATGAGCCTTTAGCACCAAGAAAAGCGACACGAGCAGTTGGATTCGCACTATCTGGGTTGGCGAGTTTTTGTAGGTAAGCCTGTTGAAATAATACGGAGTCTTCAATTATGGTATGGAAGATCTGCGTAACATATTGAGCATCTAATTGATGACGCTTGCCACTTTCTATCAGTTTTAAAAGTAATTCGTGTTCACGTGTTTGATCGCGTACAGGTTTTGCGGTGCTAATTTTACTTTTAGCCACCTCTAAACTAAGCGCTCTTCGCTCTGCCAGTAGTTCAAGTAAAGCGTTATCAATACGACTGACATTTTGACGAATGTCATCGAGAGAATAGCGAGTATCGGTCATTGGCGTCCCTATCTGATTTCCGAGTATAGCGATAGCTTATATCGTTGTTTACCTTTCATATCATGCTAATGTGAACTGATATGAAAGAGTTGATGAATAGATAAGCTTTGATGATATAAGCGAATTGGTCATTTTTTATCTTTAGCCACATTATGCAGCACACTATTTATTGTCAAGTAGATTAGTGGCTAGTGCTAAGAATGGAAATAATAAGGGAAGATCCCTATTGTTATGTTGAGATAATCAGAACAGTATTGCTTAAAACAAACAGCCCCGCATAAGCGGGGCTGTTTTAAAAATCCTTATGATATTCTAGTATGCGTCGTCTAACTCAACTTCATCTAGCTCTACTTCGTCTTCAGCCACTTCTGGCTTTCCACTATGGCTCGCACGACGAGCATTAGGTTTGTGAGCTTGTTTTTTCAACTGTCGGTCAAGCTTCTGGTAAAGCTCTGTAATAGCACCAAACAGGTCGTCATGCTCTGCAGAAGCAACGAGTTGTCCTCCGGCAATGTTTACTGCAGCCTCGACTTTAAATTGCTTGCTTGGCTCTTTGCTAATCACAACGTGTTTTTTGATTAGCGGCACCTGAAGTTTTTCTAACTTATTGAACTTAAATTCAAAACGCTCACGGATAGCCGGGGTGATATCGATGTTTTTACCAGTGATTTCTAATGTCATAATTATCTTCCTCGTTTGCTACCCTTCGTTGGGTTGAATTCAGATTACTAAATCTAGAACTTAATAATGTGACCTGTGTCACATTATAGCCTTTAATAATTATCAGCAAAAAAATCTGTGATCATCTTGGGTTTGTAGCAAAAAAGTTTATAAAAAGTACTTGAGGTGAGAATAATATTTAAGGCAGTATGAAGGAAGGTGAAATGCTGGTGGCTAGTGCTAACTAGGGCTTTTATATAATAATTTTAATGCGATGAGTGTTTTTTAGTCATTGTAACTAGTCAGTGTAGCGATAAAAATCATTAATTAATGTTAAAATTTAAACACTATTTTAAATATAAAAAATGGCAGCTTATTTTTAAGCTGCCATTTTTTTATGAAATAAAGTGCATTACTGGTTAGTTGGCTGGGTTTAATTTCATTAATTTATCGGTGCGTTCAACTTCTTTTTGCAAGTTTAGCTTTTCATAAGCTGTTTTTTCCAGCGCTAATGATTGGCGTGCAGCTTCCGTATCAGGGTATAAACGTTGTACTTGCTGACAACGGTTAATTGCTGCAATCCATGCTCCACGACGAATATAGAAATCCGCAGTAGCTAAATCATAATTCGCTAAACGGTTTTTCAAAAAGATCATACGTGCTTTAGCATCTGCACCATATTCACTTTCAGGGTAACGCTCTAAAAGGTATTTAAAATCCTTGAAGGCTTGGCGTGATGGTGTTGGATCACGGTCAAATCGATTGATATTAAACATATCATGCATAAAGCTACGATCTTGAGCCATATGTGTTAAACCACTCATATACACAACCCAGTCAGCTTGTGGATTATCAGGGTTTAAACGTAAAAAGCGTTCAATCGTTGCTTCACCTAGTGCTAAATCATCACTTTTATAGTAAGCATAAATAAGATCTAGCTGTACTTGATCGGAATAAGCACCAAATGGGTAACGTGAATCTAGCGCTTCCAATTGTTCGATAGCCGATGTCCAATTTCCCTTTTGCAAAGCGGTCTGTGCTGATGCATATAAGTTTGATGGTGGCACATCTGGTATTACTTCTTCTTTACTCGAACAGCCTGAAAGAAGGGCTACGGCAAGAAGAGTCGTGATTGTCAGGCGTTTCATTGCGGCGTTAGTTTCCTTGATAAAAATTTTATTTTGCTCGATCCATTACGGTTAGAGCCGTTAACAGATACAATGACACTATATAGGTTACATCAAGCATAGTTTAAAGCTTGGTCCATTTTACGCAGCGTATGACAATTAGTCTCACGCTTTTTTAAAAAGTTCGCTATGGCACAGCAAATAGAATTGACAAACACAGTTGGTGAAAACCAATTAGGCATGCGCCTGGATCAGGTTATTGCTCAATTATATCCAGATTATTCGCGTTCGCGCATTAAAGATTGGATTTTAAACGGTATGGTTTCAGTGAATGGCGATGTCGTCAAGAAACCTCGTGAAAAAATGATGGGTGGCGAAGAGCTATTTATCCAAGCTGAGATCGAAGATGAAGTGCGTTGGGTTGCACAGGATATTCCTCTCGACATCGTTTACGAAGATGATGACATTCTTGTTATCAATAAACCTCGTGACTTTGTTGTTCACCCAGGCGCGGGTACGCCAGATGGTACGGTTCTGAATGCATTGCTGCATCATTGCCCATCTCTGGCTGAAGTTCCACGTGCGGGTATCGTTCACCGATTGGATAAAGATACTACCGGTTTAATGGTGGTTGCTAAAACGATTCAAGCACAAACGCGTTTAGTTCGTGCACTACAAAAGCGTAAGATTACGCGTGAGTATGAAGCGTTAGCTATCGGTCAGATGACAGGTGGTGGCACGATTGAAAAGCCAATTGGTCGCCACTCAACTAAGCGTATCTGTATGGCAGTACATGAAATGGGTAAAGATGCGATCACCCATTACCGTGTTGCTGAACGTTTCCGTGAACATACACGTATTGTATTACGTCTTGAAACGGGCCGTACGCACCAGATCCGTGTTCATATGTCATACATGAGCCACCCTTTAATTGGTGACGTGATTTATGGTGGTCGTCCTCGTCCGCCACGTGATGCATCTCCTGAATTTATTCAGGCACTGCGTGCGTTTGATCGACAAGCACTGCATGCACGTATGCTGCGATTAGATCACCCGATCACCGGTGAGAAGATGGAATGGCATGCACCGCTACCAATTGATATGGTGGCAATGATTGATATTTTGCGTAAAGACACGCAAGAAAATAACGAAGACGATTATTAATGAAAGTCATTATTCCTAACTGGCCAGCCTCGAAACATGTGCGCGCGATAAGTACGACCCGTTTAGGTGGTGTTAGTGCAGCTCCATATCATGAATTGAATTTAGGGCTACATGTTGGGGATGATGAAGCTGTTGTTAATCAAAACCGTGAATTGTTGAAACAACATTGTGGTCTTGTGGATTCTCCTGCATGGTTGAATCAAATCCACAGTGCTGATGTGATTGAGCTTAATGCTGAACTTTCATCAGTACCAGATGCTGATGGTAGCTTTACTCGTTCTCCGGGATTAGCCTGTGCCATCATGACTGCTGACTGTTTACCTGTTTTATTTTGCGATAAGCAAGGAACAGAAGTTGCTGCGGTTCATGCCGGATGGCGAGGACTGGCTACAGGTGTGATTGAGCACGCAGTGGAAAAATTTCACTGTAACGCAGCCGATATTATGGCGTGGTTAGGTCCAGCTATTGGGCCTAACGCATTTGAGGTCGGTGGTGAAGTGCGAGAACAATTTATGGCTGCCGATCCGAATGCCGAATGTGCTTTTACTGCGCATGGTGAGAAATGGTTGGCTGATTTGTATTTACTAGCAAAGCAGCGTTTGAATCGATTAGGTATCACTGCTGTTTATGGTGGAGAGTATTGTACTTTTACTGATGAACAGCAGTTTTATTCCTATCGACGACAAGCGGTAACAGGTCGTCAGGCCTCATTGATTTGGTTAGCGGATAACAAATAGCACGTAATTGGTTAACGTCGTTAATTATTGCTAAGCGAGTGATCTTCATAAAGATCGCTCGCTTTTTTTTTGCAGCATTATATTGCGATTTATAGAGTTGAAAAATACCTGTTAAGTATCCATATATATAGCATTAGTTTATTTATATTTATTGGGAGAACTTATGCGTCTTGACCGATTCACCAGCAAATTTCAATCGGCAATATCTGATGCTCAGTCGCTGGCTCTAGGACGAGACCATCAGTATATCGAGCCTGCACACCTTATGGTGGCTTTGCTTAATCAAGATGGTAGTACCGTGCGTCCGTTGCTCACCCTTTTGAACATCGATATTACCCAGTTACGTTCACGCTTAGCTGAGCTATTAGACCGCATGCCTAAAGTAACAGGTATTGGTGGTGAAGTTCAGCTTTCACATGGTATGGGCGTACTGCTTAATATGTGCGATAAGTTGGCACAAAAGCGGAAAGATAAATTTATTTCTTCTGAGCTGTTTATTTTAGCGGCAGCTGAAGATAAAGGCCCATTGGGTGAGTTATTTAAAGAATTAGGTTTAACGGCGAAAAATATTGAACAAGCGATTGATCAAGTTCGTGGTGGACAAAAAGTCGATGATCCTAATGCTGAAGAAAATCGCCAAGCTCTAGAGAAGTACACGATCGATTTAACCGAACGTGCAGAGCAGGGCAAATTAGATCCTGTTATCGGTCGTGACGATGAAATTCGCCGTACTATTCAAGTATTGCAACGCCGTACCAAAAATAACCCTGTGATCATCGGTGAGCCTGGGGTTGGTAAAACAGCCATCGTTGAAGGATTAGCACAACGCATTGTTAACGGTGAAGTACCTGAAGGCTTGCGTGATAAGCGTGTCCTTTCTCTCGATATGGGCTCATTGATTGCGGGTGCAAAATTCCGTGGTGAATTTGAAGAGCGCTTAAAAGCGGTACTTAACGAATTATCGCAAGAAGATGGCCGTGTGATTTTGTTCATCGATGAAATTCATACTATGGTTGGTGCGGGTAAAGGCGAAGGCTCAATGGATGCCGGTAACATGCTAAAACCTGCATTGGCACGTGGTGAGCTTCATTGTGTCGGTGCTACAACATTAGATGAATACCGTCAGTATATTGAGAAAGATGCGGCACTTGAACGTCGTTTCCAAAAAGTGCTGGTGGATGAACCTAGTGTTGAAGATACCATTGCAATTCTTCGTGGTTTGAAAGAGCGTTACGAGCTTCATCACCATGTAGAAATTACCGATCCTGCGATTGTAGCAGCAGCAACATTGTCACATCGTTATATTTCAGATCGTCAGTTACCTGATAAAGCAATTGATCTTATTGATGAAGCGGCATCAAGCATTCGTATGCAGATTGATTCAAAGCCCGAATCATTAGATCGTCTTGAGCGTCGTATTATTCAGCTTAAGATTGAACAGCAAGCGCTAGAAAAAGAAGATGATGCCGCAAGTAATAAACGTCTCAGTGATTTGCTTGAAGAGCTAGATCTAAAAGAGCGCGAATATGCAGAGCTTGAAGAAGTGTGGAATGCTGAAAAAGCAGCACTGTCAGGTACTCAACATATTAAAGCAGAGCTTGAACAAGCACGTACTGATGTGGAAATTGCTCGCCGTGCTGGCGATTTAAACCGTATGTCAGAGTTACAATATGGTCGTATTCCTGAGTTAGAGAAGCAGCTAGATCTTGCCGCGCAAGCAGAAATGCAAGAAATGACCTTGTTGAAAAACAAAGTGACTGATACTGAAATTGCCGATGTTTTATCAAAAGCGACAGGTATTCCTGTATCAAAAATGCTTGAAGGTGAGCGTGATAAATTGCTTCGTATGGAAGACGAATTACACCATCGTGTCATTGGTCAAGATGAAGCGGTAGTTGCTGTTGCGAATGCTATTCGTCGTAGCCGTGCAGGTCTTGCTGATCCGCAACGTCCAATTGGCTCTTTCTTATTCTTAGGCCCAACAGGTGTAGGTAAAACAGAGCTCTGTAAATCACTGGCAAACTTTATGTTTGATAGTGAAGAAGCAATGGTTCGAATCGACATGTCCGAGTTTATGGAGAAACACTCAGTCGCGCGTCTAGTGGGTGCGCCTCCAGGTTATGTCGGCTATGAAGAAGGTGGTTACCTAACAGAAGCGGTTCGTCGTCGTCCATATTCAGTAGTATTACTGGACGAAGTCGAAAAAGCACACCCTGATGTGTTCAATATCTTACTTCAAGTATTAGATGACGGTCGTTTAACTGATGGTCAAGGTCGAACAGTAGATTTCCGTAATACGGTGATCATCATGACATCGAACTTGGGCTCAGATCGTATTCAAGAGCATTTCGGAAACCTTGACTATGAGGGGATCAAAGCACTTGTAATGGAAGTTGTTGGACAACACTTCCGCCCTGAGTTTATTAACCGTGTTGATGAAACCGTTGTGTTCCATCCACTGGGTAAAGAAAATATCAAGAATATTGCAAGTATTCAGCTTGAGAGATTGAAAAAACGCCTTGCTGAAAAAGACTTCCGTCTAGATGTTGAAGACAGTGCGTTAGATATGATTGCTGAAGCTGGATTTGATCCTGTTTATGGTGCGCGTCCATTGAAACGTGCGATACAGCAATATATTGAAAACCCATTAGCGCAAGACTTGTTATCAGGTAAATTTGTTCCGGGTAAAGTGATAACACTGTCTGTGAAAGATGATGTAATTGTTGCTGAGCAAATTTAATTACTTCATTTAATCATTATGACTAAACGCCCTGCATTGAAGCAGTAATGCCGATCGTTTAAGGTACTTGAACGATCCTAAGATTGCGTAATAATCCCTACCAACGTTTGTTGGTAGGGATTTTTATATGTTAGTTGATGAGTTAAACCAAGCGCATGAAACGATGGAAAAT
>NZ_PYNX01000030.1:0-27890 GCF_003026755.1 Photobacterium sp. GB-50 | reverse complement strand
GTTAGTTGTCTTTTATCTGTTTTTCTCATATTTTTATAATGTTATTTATGACGCAGTGTTTCCAATTAAGCAATTGGTCGTACATGATAAACAAAGTGAATGAACGTTTATTTTATATAACACCCGTCCGTTACATGTACCAAATTTGAAAGGTCGCTTAGGCGGCCTTTTTTGTATCAACACCCCTCTGCCCCATACCACTCCCCCTCAACACCACATTGATATAAACGGCCCATCCATGTCATTTGCATCGTTAGGGCTTTGCCGGTTTCTTTCTCGAACGTGATTCAATTTACTGTCGCAAAGCTGTTGTTAAAATCAGGATGGCCGTCTTGTTTATCAATACGGATTGTTGCGTAGCTGCCATGGCGATCAATATGCTTAACATGCTAATGGTGATGATTGATTCAAGTAAGGTAAATCCTTTAATTTTCATTGTATTAAATCCATTTTACGTAAGTTATGTAAATTGCATAAGTTAAGTAAGTTACGTAATTTAAATTAGTTTGAAGCGGTTGGTTTTCCACTCGGCGGCATCAATTAATCCGTTATCGTAATAGCCACCCCAATCGAAAAAGAATGGGCTAAAATTGCCGCTTCCTGTTATGTGGCTAACCCCAATACAGGCAATAATCATTACTACTGAAATATCTGTTACTTTGGATTTAATTGAGTTCGCGCTGGATTTTGAGGTAGTTACTTAGAGAAAAAGAGAAGTTAGGGTGTAGCAGGGCGACAATAGCGAGGGTAGTAAAAGAGAGTTAGGGTTGGTGTGTTGCTTGTGAATACACGGAAAGACCGCTCATCAAGGCGGTCTTTTTATCTGCTATAGCAATTCATTCGAATGGTTGCACCATCGGCAATATAGCTAAGTAAGGCTTTGCACTTATCAATAATGTTTTGGCTTTTGCTCTTATTAAGAAGCTGAGTCAAAGATTGAGTTAATCCGGCAGATTCATATTGTTCTAATGAAATGATCACTGCACTTGGTAATTTCTGATTGTCATTACAATACGCTTTTACAGAGACTTTCTTTGGCGAACTTCTGTGATTACTGATCTCAACGATAATATTTTCTGTCATTTATTTACCCTCGGAATAGATGAGTTAACAAAAAGCCAGCGTTGCTCTGCGGTTAGCTTTTTCGTTAATGTCGTTATTCGTTATAAAAAAGGCTGGGATCTCCCAGCCTTTTTATAGCTGTTGCTAATTACATGCGTGCTTTAAAGATCGCTACGATTTCTTCTAGGCTCGCTTTGCGTGGGTTCGTTAAAGAACATGCATCGTTTAGGGCGTTTTGCGCCATGAACGCTAGCTTGTCTTCAGTCACACCCAAATCAGCTAGGCGTTGCTTAGTACCCACTTTTTCAGAGAGTGCATCAATTGCTTCAAGGGCTGCATTTACTGCTTGATCTTGAGTCATTGCTGCTGTGTCGATACCCATTGCTTTCGCAATATCAACAAAACGCTCTGGTACTTGTTTGGCATTAAAGCGTGAAACTTCTGCCAATAGAATCGCGTTACATAGGCCGTGAGCCAGGTCGTAAACACCACCTAATTGGTGCGCCATTGAGTGAACGTAACCTAAAGAGGCATTTGAAAATGCCATCCCAGCAAGGTACTCGCCGTACTGCATTGCATCACGTGCTGCGCGGTTTTCACCGTCGTTAACAGCGGTTTCTAGGTTGTTTACAATCAGCTCAATCGCTTTAATGGCAGATGCATCAGTAATAGGTGTCGCTGCTGTTGAAACATACGCTTCAACGGCGTGGGTTAATGCATCCATACCGGTTGCAGCCGTTAGGAACTTAGGCATTGCGACCATTAGCTCTGAATCGTTCACTGCAATAATTGGCGTGAAGTGCTTATCAACCACTGGGTATTTGGTTTCATCTTCTTGGTTAGTGATGATTGCAAACACTGTCATTTCTGAAGCGGTACCAGCAGTTGTGTTTACGGTTACCAATGGAAGCTGTGGCTTTTTAGAAAGGTGTACACCTTTCGAGTAATCACGAATATGACCACCGTTCGCTGCCACAAGTGCGATACCTTTAGCAGTATCGTGTGAAGAACCACCACCGAATGAAATCACAAAATCAGAATGGCTGCTTGCAAGTAGCGCTAGGCCATCTTCAATGTTTTTCTCAGTTGGGTTAGGTTGCACACCATCGTAAATAGTGTAATCAAGGCCGTGCGCAGTAAGCTCGTCAGTTAGTTTGCTCACTAAACCCACTTCAACTAATACACTGTCTGTCACGATAAGGGCTTTTTTCAGCTCTTTTGAGGCAAGTTCAGCACCTAAAGATTGAATAGCGTTAGGGCCCATTAGTGTTACAGGTGGCATGTAGAAGACATTGCTCATAATAAAGCTCCGATAATATTAAGTAATTTATGTTGGCTTACCGCATGTGCCATAAGCCGGAATTTTTACAGAGTGTGAATAGCAAAGTGAGTGTTATCAGCGCCAAATCTTAATGGTTGTTGTTGGTGTTGATGCTAACAACAGCTCACTTACCGGAAATAAACAATAAAATGAAAAGTTAACCACTATTACGTAAACGTAATAATTAAAATGGGATGTTACTTGCCGATATCAGCGGCTTATTTATCAGCAGCAGACAGTAGCTTTTCAGCAAAAGTAAGTTGTGATGCTGATTGTGTGAATACCACACCTGAGTGTGAACGCTCTGCAGTACCTTGTTTTTGGTAGTGCGCCGCATTCATAGTGCTAGCCGCTGCTTTTTGAAATTGAACATTACCTGTGAACGCACCATCTTTTGCTGAAGCGTTGTAAGACATAGCGATGATAGCGGCTGCGATAGTTGCTTTAATAACTGTTTTCATGAGTAATAAAACCTTGTGTCTTTATGTTTGTGAACGCGTTGTGCGTTTCGATGGATGTATTATTGATAATTACACCAAAAACAACAATACAATAAAAACACAAAAGATTATTACCAATTGGTAATAATTAAAAAGGGCACAAGATAAAGGTAAGAAAAGAAGGGAGAGCAAAAGCGAAAGGTAAGTATCGTGGGCGCCGTGTGAATGAACCCCTGCATCAAGATAGTCGGGAGTAGTTGAGCCTTGGCCGGAGTTATTCAGAGATACAGCAGAAGTTAGGGTATAGCAGGGCGACAATAGCGATAGTGGTAAAAGAAGGTTAGTTTTGTCGTGTTGGTAGCAATGTCGGGGCGAATTGCTTTTACTGTGATTTGTTGCGTCTTTAACAAATATTAAATGCGGTATTTTAGCCACAAGTGATGCTTGAATGATGCAAAAACAGGGCTTAACGCCCTGTTCTTGTGTGTAATGTTCTTTTGTAGTGCGCGATAGATAAAATATGTTAAATACAGTCTTTTTTAGCTAAAAATCGTTTAAAGCGATTTTTTAATTAGTCTAAAGTATTTAAACAACAGGGAGTGTTATAAATATTCATTACAATAAATCTTTACAATAAAATCTTGTAATAGATTTTTATAATAAATCATTTAAAAACAAGGGCTTGACGGTGTTTTGGCTAGGTTGTATGGTTAGGCTATAAACATTTAATACTTGGATTTTAAAATGGATAAGATAATAGCTTCAACTCAAGAAAATGAATGGACAGGTTCAATTGCTCTAGATGACGCAGATGAACTTTATTTAAGAGAATATGCTTTAAAACACGGGTACATAGAGAGCAGTGATCATATATTAGGTTTTAAAGTAACGAATTTAACTGTATGCCTTTATTATGGAAAAGATACGTATTTGAATCTAACTCAGAAAGGTAAAGAGCCAAAAATGTCAGAGTTTGATGTTAGTATTACCGAGCTTTTTGAACTATTTAAAAGAGTGTCTTTTGCTGTATCCCGTAGAAACATTGGTAATGGTTTAGCATAGTACGCATACATTCTGATTACGTTAAAAAACCGCATCATCATTCATCATGGCGGTTTTTTGTATTTGGTATAATGGGTTAACAAAACCAAATCGGACAGGTGTCCGATATGGCTAACCACTTTATAGGTGGTCTATCTTCAACTCTCAGGCTAATTCATTTTTTTCCACTAAACACACTTCACTACCACAATGTCTTTAATGTCGGTGTAGTAATTCTCTAGCTCTAACATTTCTATTTCTCCCTGTCGTTCGTGGTAGGTGCGTTGCTGGCAAGCAAAACCGATCACGCCTTTACCAAAGCGATCGCTTAATTGGTCTAGGGTGTTGTTTAAGGTGTCTTTGTTATCAAAGCGGTTAAATAGCTCGAACTGTTTTACTTCGGCATCAATCAGGCTTGGAGCGCCTACGCCCACTTTGTATATGGGTTGCTTGGCAAGGTTGTCGGGGATCAAATCATCGAATAAGGCGCGCAGTTGTTGCAGGGCAAAACTGGTATCGGTTAGGCCGTTTTCGAGTGTCAGTTCACCACGGCGATAAAACGGCGGGCAACGGTCGTATTTTGAGGTGCTGACAAATACGGAAAGGGTTTTCATCTCGCTTTTTTGGTCGCGTATTTTGCGCATCACTTCGGCGCAGTGGTGGGCTAATTCGGCAAAAAGGTCGTCTCGGTGGTGTAGGCGATCACGGTAAGAAGCGGTAGACCATATCTGTTTTTTCTTTTCTCGCTCAACGGAAATGTCTAAACAGGCGATGCCATTAAGTTCTGAAATCACGTTAGCCACGTTGATGGAATAACGTTTGTGATAGGTTTTGGTGTCGCACTGTTTTAGTTGGTAGGCGGTTAAAATACCTTCTTGTGTCAGGTGTTTATTCAGTTGTCTGCCTATGTTCCAAAGTTTACCTACGGGCATTTGTTTTAAAACCGCATCAGTTTCTTTCTCGCTTATTAATACACATTGTCCCTGGTAGGGTTGGCAGTTCTTCGCCGCCCACGAGGCGACTTTGGCCAAGGTCAGGGTTTTGCCTACACCAGCGCCTGTCGGTACACCGGTTTCTTTGTAAATGGCTTTGCGTAGGGCTTGTACGTGTTCATTCAGATCGACGTTAATGCGGTACAGGTGGCTAACATCGTAAAACACTTCATCTACGCTGTAGCGCATCGAACGGGCACCTTGTATGTGCTTTTCAAGGGCTGTCATAAAGCGATCTGAGTGGTGAGAAAAGGTGTTGAAGTTGGCTTTATACACAATGCCTTTATGTACCCGTAGGCGGTCTATCTCTTCCCATATTGGGGTGAATTTTGAAATCCCGATGTTTGTGCAAGCACGGTTAGCGGCAATGGAAATCCCTTGGCCTGCTGTTACCAATAACGGGGTGTTTCTCAAGGCGGGCTTGTAAGTAATGCAAGATTCGGCGTAAAAGCGGGTGCCATCAAGTAAGCAAATCATAAGGTAACAGGGCGGTGTAATCGCAGGCTGTAACGCACCACGCCATGTAAGCGGGTGTAGTCGTCTTGGTTTATTGGGTGTGGCTGAAAACTGGGGTTATCTGAATACAGGGTTCTGCTGTGTAGATTTACGCGTTTTACGACAAGATCGTTGTTTAATGAAAGCACGATAACGTCTTCGTTCTCAGGGTTTAGGTGGCGCTCTAATATCAGTATGTCGTGGTCCCAAATGTACGGCAGCATGGAAAGCCCAGCCGCACGGCACAAGATGGTGGAATGCTCTTGGGTGATCACCAGTTGGTGTAGATCGAGTTCGGTTAAGTCATGGTGCCATGGTAATAACGGCGGTTTTCTGAAGTGATGGATGGAAAGAGTGATCACGCCTATTACGTGTAAGTCGTCCCACTCTTTGCCTGATGCGGCAATGTGTTGGCATAACAGGTTCCAACGTGCGATGTGGTTGTCACCGTGTTGCTCAAATACAACAAGGTCGCTATTTAGGGGCTGTAAGGCACTGTCTACGAGTAGCCAATCCCCTTTGGCGATCCCTAGCTTTTTGTAGGTGTTATCGGCGCCCATTAACCGCATAGATGAATGGCTGTGAACAAACATGGTTTGTAGGTTTAGCGATTTTTTACGAAAGCGAATAGTGGGGTTTTCAAAGCCGGTGATCCCCGCCTGTACGTAAGTGTTAAGTGTAATCATGGTTAAGTATACTGTATATATGTACAGTTATTTTAGAGGGGTTTTGGGTAGGTGGCAAGGTGGGAAGTATCGTGTCTGGTGTGTGAATGAGTCACTGTATTAAGATAGTCGAGATCAGTTAAAACTTGGGCGTCTTTATTTAGATATAAGTAGAAGTTGGGGGTAGTAGGGCGACTAGAACTAATATTTAATTTGTAAATATAATAATAGTTATATTATCTTGATTATAATATAAGTCTGCATATTTTATGCAGACATTAATTTTAAGAATATACCTAATAACAATCTGTAACAATTTAATTATTGATAACTATTGATAATATTTTTTTATGTGAAATTATTGCATGATTATTAAGTTCTTAAGCAACCAGTGATGATAAATAATAAAATAGAATTTTATCGAGATAAAAGAACAAAGCGTCATATATCAAGGTCGGGGAAGGTATTTAATCCAAATAAAATTTCTTATAAGAAAAAAGTTCTTGGGTTTGTATATTTAGACGCTCCAGAAAACTTTACTATTTATAATGAGGAAAATAGCCAGCATGTATTAAATTACATTGATAATGTGATAGAAACAGCAAAGATAAGCCCTGTTATGCTGAATTTTGAGAATACAAGGCATATAAAGGCTGCAGCTTTGCTATTACTATATTCTAAAATTGATTTTAATTTAGATGAAAATCAGTTAAAAACAATAAGAATTAAGTTTGATACTTTAAAAGGTAATGTAAAAACAGCGATAGTAGCATCTGGTATAAAAGACTTATTATTTAAAAAAACTAAAGAAACAGATATAAATATAAATAATAGAAGCTTACCTATAATAAAGGGCTCAGCAAGAGGTGAAGAGTTTGAAGTGGTTATTGATCATATTCTAACTCTAACAGAATTAAATGATGAAGGAGAACAAATATTAGGCGCAGCTATTTCTGAAACTGTAGGGAATGTTAAACTGCATGCATATCCTGATCAATTGGGTGAGAATTCTGTAAAACGATGGTGGATTATTTGTAGTCTTATTAATGATACGTTATATCTTGCTATCTATGATACAGGTGTTGGTATTCCTGAGACTATTTTTAATACTGGTTGGATTAGTTCTATTGTAAAAAAGCAACCTGAATTATTAAAGGCTGCAGTAAATAAAACAGATGCAGATTTGATTCAGTTATCAATGATTGCAGGTCAAACACAGACGAAAGAAAAAAAGCATGGCTTAGGAAGTCAGAGTATAATGCGGCTGATAGATAAAACTCCTGACGGCGAGCTGTGGATTTTTAGTAACAAAGGTGTCTATCATAAGAAAAGTAGTGAAGTAATTTTACGTAATACTGTTTCTTCTATCGGTGGTACATTAGTTCAATGGAATATAAAGATAAAATGAAAGAAATCAATGTAGTAAAGGATTTTTATCCTAGGCCAAAATGGAGATATAGACTTGAAGGTGAGGGTAGTGGTGAGGCTTTTAGGGAGGAGATATTAAGGGAACCTTTAAAAGAAGGCATGAAAATTAAGGTAGATTTAACTGGTTATAATAGATACGGTCCATCATTTATATCAGAAGCTTTTGGTGGATTGATTCGCAATGAGGGGCTCTCGCTTGAGCAGCTTCGTGGGCAGCTAACAATAGTACATGATAGTTTACCAAGTATCGTGAAATCTTGTTGGATGGAAATCGAGAAAGCAGAAAGTGAAAAATGTTAGCAGCATTAAGTGAAAATATTAAATTTATCACGCCTTTGCTTACAGTTCTTGGTTGGGGGTTTGTTCTATATAATACTAATAGATCATCCAAAAGAAGTGAAACAAGATCACAGTGTGATAAATGTATTGATAAGTTAGAAAAGTTAATTTCAGATTCAAATAAATATGTAAAAAAGAAAAATAAAGAAAAAGAAGTTAAAGTTGAAGATTTAAATAAAAATGATGATTATGACTATCAAGATACAATAAGATTGCACTTAATGTCATTAGAGCAACGCTCTAAGTATTTAAAGAAAAGAACAGCTAATAATTTTATATGTCTTGATGAAATAGCTAAGATTAGAAATCTTAGTGTTAATTATACTAATTATGAAGAGATAGAAGAAATAGCATTAGATATGATTGAGAATATAGAGGAAACATATAATGAATGTTTCCTTTATGGTATAAGAAATATTCTTCATAACGTATTAAAAGTTATTGGTTGGACATGTTTTTGGGTTATATCCGGAGTATTAGTGATATATACATTAGTATAATTTAAAGTACTAAGTATTTATTATTAATCACATTCTTTTGCTCCATACCATTCACCTCCTTCTGCACATTGGTATAGGCGCCCTAACCAACTCATTTGCATGGTTAGGGCTTTACCGCTTTCTTTCTCGAACGTGATCCAATCTACTGTCGCAAGGCTGTTGTTAAAATCAGGATGGCCATCTTGTTTATCAATACGGATTGTTGCGTAGCTGCTGTGGCGTTGAATGTTCATGCCTTGTAGTTGGCTACCATCAACTTTGTACAAGGTATTGCTGTGATCACAATCGGTAATGGTGGCATCGGTGGTCGCAATAAGGCACCAGTTATCGGTGAGAGTTTTGGTGCTGGTTAATCCAACGGTATGAAGGTACACATCTGTGCCGCGCAATACCGCTTCTGATTTAGCCGCAACGATCAGGCCGCGCAACTCGATAGAGGTTCGCTTCATCGCGTTACTGGCAAAAAGGCTACTAAAGCTTGGGGCTGCCATGGCGATCAATATGCTTAACACGCTAATGGTGATGATTGATTCAAGTAAGGTAAATCCTTTAATTTTCATTGTATTAAGTCCATTTTACGCAAGTTATGTAAATTGCATAAGTTAAGTAAGTTACGTAACTTAAATCAGTTTGAAGCGGTTGGCTTTCCACTCGGCGGCATCAATTAATCCGTTATCGTAATAGCCACCCCAATCGAAAAAGAACGGGCTAAAACTACCGCTTCCTGTTATGTGGCTAACCCCAATACAGGCAATAATCACGGCGGCTGAAATGGCGTATTCGATCGGATCGCCGGTACGAAATCGCCCCCCAAATAAGTGAAATCGTCTATCGCTGTAAGGGGAAAACGGCACCCCACTCACGGTCATAGCATCGGTTAATATGTGGCTGACACCACCCCATGCAAACGCCATAAATAGACCGTGATAATCCCACACAAAAGTAAACGCGATCGCGGCAATCAACCAATGGGTGAAGATGTGTGTCGGTCCTCGATGTTTAACCGGCTTACCTAATGCTTTGGCTACGTATTCCATCCAATCAGGGGCGGTAGCTCCTGCCACACACGCAGCCACATGTGGGGGGGATACCACCGCGCACAGTGCGCCAGCAATTAAGGTGTGATTGAGCCATTTCATTGCTGGCTATCCTGTTTCTTGCTTTGGCTTGGCGGTAGGTAGGCGACTTTTTTAAGATAGTGGTTCACCCGTTCGCTGGTGCTGTCGTCACACATAGAGATCAAGGCAAGGCGGTTTTCGATAACTTGGGCTTCGTGTTTTAAAATGTCGCGCTGTGCTGCAGCCACTTTTTCTAAAAAGCCGATTTGCTCGGTTATGTTGGCTAACCCTTGTTTAACTCGCGCTTGGGAACGGGCTTCCATCGCTAGATATAACCCCATTTCTCGGTAAGCGTAGTTACGGTTAGCAAGGGCTTGAACAAAATCAGCCACCTGTTTGGCGGTTGCAACTCGGCGTTTATGCTCCCACTCACGTTCGCGCGATTGTTCCGTGGTGGAATACAGCGGCATTTCCCCGACAATGCCAATGTAGTGATCGGTGATCTCAGGCCAATCGCTGGAATCGTATTGATCAACACTGCTGCGCATGCCAGCGACAAGGTTTATGTCTATTTTGAATTTGGTTTTTTCGGGGTAACAACGGGTAATAACGCTGTAAATGGTATCGGGATCGACCTTGGGTGCCGCTTGTATGGCTGGAATGGCCGTGTGAAAGTTAGGGCTCTCGCCTTTTAATGTGGGTAGTTCAAACGGCTTTACATTCGGCACTTGTTCGCTCGGTTGTTGCCAAGGTAAGTTGATTGGCCATGTGCTTTCTTCTGCCTGTAAGGACGTAAGTGTTAGCAGGAAAGTGAAGGTGATAACGGCTCTAATCAGCACGGGTAGATCTCCTTCCGCTACCTAACATCTGTAATCCTCCAATTACGGCACCCGCTTCCCATGCGCCAGCAACCACACACATAGCGACCAAAAACCAGATCAGGGCTTTGGTGGTGTCGTAGCTGACATCACTTTCAAGGTTGGTACGTTGCGGATCGCGTCGCTCGACAATCGGGCGAATGGATGCGGGTAAGCGGCCTTCTTCACTGCTGGTCATTACCCAGAGTTTGGCGGAGATCAGGCATTTTCGTGCGATTTGGGCTTTACGGCCTGTTAGCTTGTGGGCGTCATCGATAAATAACATGGCTTGGGTATCAAGCAGGTAATCTGCCAGTAAATCGGCTTTTAATTGCAAGTTGAGTTTATGCCAGGGCGTGGCCCTTTCTTCTTCGGTTTCGCGCTCGCTATACCATTTGTCGATCCCTTTGATTTCTATCCAGCTTGAGAGCGGCATTAGTCCTTCGAGCAGAACAGGTTGGGCTTTTTTGCCCCAGATCTCGTGGCGGTTATCTTTAAGTCGCTGCAGCCACCGGCTTTTACCAGAATCGTGGGCTCCTGTGATCAGTTGGCATTCTTTGCGTCGAATACAGGTTTCTTGGCGACGATGGCTAGGGGCAAACTTGCGCGGCGCATCGACAATCAACGGGGTGACATAACGTGTCCCGTCTTTGCGCTGGCGTTTGCTGTCGGTACGCAGTTTTAAAAATCGCATGCATGTAGCGTGAGCAAAAAAAACGTGAAAAGGAAATTGCAATTCAGGACGTGGGATGTGCTTCAATTATGGCTGCAATTGTGTTGTAGGTTATTAGAATAAGTACTCGATAAATATCGAGTACTTATAGATAACATTTAAGTATTATTTAGTTTTTTCTGTATTTTTTTATTTATTTCAATGAGTAATGAATTGGCGGGGGAAATTAAAAGTGCTTGAGTAATATATTTATCTGCTTCTTCAAACCGCTCTAACTTATTGAGAAGGTTGCCGTAATTTCCTAGAAAATCGACATCATTTGGTTTTATTTCAATGGCGCGAAGATAAAATTGCTCAGCTTCTTCAAAACGGGCTAAATCATCGAGAAGGTTGGCGTAATTTCCTAGGCAATTAGCATATTTAGGATTAACAGCAATGGCGCGAAGATAAAATTGCTCTGCTTCTTCAAAACGATTTAACGTCGTGAGGAGAACAGCGTAATTTCCTAATAACTGATGACTTTCTGGTAATGCTTCTAGCGCTTCTATATAAATTTTTTCTTGTTTTTGAGGTGAATTACTCTCTTCTATTTTCAACTCCCAATCAATCCAGTTCCAACTTTTTTTCTCGTCATTTTGTGGTTTTAATATTTCTTTTACGTCAGTATCTTGTGTTTCTTTACTCAAAGAGAGCATTTGTTCTTGTATCTTGTCGATGCGTTGTTCTGAGTTTTTTTTGATTTCTGCTATTTGTTTATTACGATCAAAACCAATTGCTTTTCCCATTTGTAGCATAAACTCATCAAACCCATTGATAGGTACTAGTGCGCCATTTTGCTTTGTCATTAATTGTTTTATCGTGTCATTTGGAGTACCTCCTGGTGCGTAATAGCACCAGAATGGTTGCCCTGAAATTTCGCTATTGCCTAAGTTCTGTAAGAAATTCATCAAACTTCCATCATTGCCACCATAACCAATAAATACGGGGGTATAGAACTTGAAAATATTTTTTAATGTTAAAACCCATGACTCTTCTAGTTCATCAGTTCCTTCGGTAGTATTTTTGGGGTCTGTAAACAGGTCACGATGGATTTTGGCAACAATAGGGCGTCGCGATAAAGGTTTTGCATAACTTGCTAGTGATTCATGGCCAATGACATGCGGGTAAGTTCCGCCATAAACAGATACAGCATCCGCAACTAAGTTATCAAAGTTAGTTGTGATCACCATTCGGTGGCGCGTAGAAGACAATATCCAAGCTAGTACCGCATAACCTAAACTCGGTTTACCATCTTTTATTGCTTTTTCTAATGCGGCGTAGCCTGAGTCGTGATCGCCTTCAAAGCACTTTTCAAATATCTGTGGGTAGTGTTTAGCAAGGTTATTGGGTTCCCAATAGCTAAGTTCTAGTGGGTTGCTTGCAAGCCAGTTTTTATAATCAGATGTTGTCTCATGCTCGCGATGGTAAATGATCTCCATCCACTCCTTAGCTAATGCTGCAGCTCCCTTTATATTTGAATTTATAGACGCACCTGCACCTAAAATAAATGCAAAACGTCGATCTTCCATATCGTTATCAATGCGTTTTATTTCCTGTAAAAAACCTTTCAGTGACCACGTGCGAGGCTCTATTTCTTCATTCTTTTTCTGTGCTTGAGGCTTTGTCATTGCTTCGTCCGTACGCAATTAATTGCTTTCATTTTAATGTGATAGCTCACATTACTAAAAGTGTTTGATATCAATTATTAGCCTGAAATATTTAGCAAATTCAGGTTTCTGTGCGTTATAACTTATTTTTCTGCGTTGTTTTTCGGCAAAATTTTCGGGGAAAAACCGCAAGTTTGCTGTCCGAGCAACGTCGGAATTTTTCGGACAAAACGCGGAGCAAAACTGCGTAGCATAAGGGGTAAACATTTTTATGATGTGTTGAAATGTTTTGATGATTAAGAATGTACGAAAATAACGACCGTATATTTCGTACAGACAATAGTATTCATTAGACGGGGGCTGGGTGATGCCATACCTATGCGTAAGCATCAATCAAGATCCGTTCCATCTTATAAGTTATTTCACTGTTGGTTATTCAATGTAATGCGTTATCAGGTGCGATTGTTCTGCGACAGATTAGTTAGGGCTGGGCATAGTCGCACGGTTCGCCAGTACCGCTGCAGATCGGGGCGTAACTCCCTTTCATTTCTTAGTTGGTTTGTGTGTGTCGGTATCGACATCAAGCAGACCTAACAACTAAGCAAAGTGTTGTAGCATCAATAATTGGTGATAAGTGATCACCCATTGCGCCATACCTGTTTATCACAGCATATTACGGCACCATATATGCTGTGCGTCCCCGTCAAGACGGCATTACGTTGTCACGTATCCTGTTACTTATTATTGTGTTTAAAACCAATAACCACCCATTTATTTAATGTCGCTGGCGTTGGCATACCCGCAACGACAAAGGCTGAATACGTTACCTTGTTTTTTGTGATGAGCATCGTAGAGGACGAGTTGATACGACTGCATCAAAGCAGCATAATGAAGGGGCTTATTCACTTCCTTATGGTTTTTCTTTGTTACTGCGTCAACAGTACAAAGGTTCAACTGTCCTTAACGTATCTGCGTTACAGGCTCCTTTATTTGATAAACAAGCCCATCACAATACAAAATTAAAACAGTGACTTATGTTACGGATGAAGTGTGCGCGATCGATAAGGTTAGCTGTGTGTAAAATGTATTTTATGAGTTACAAGAAGTTGCTTTATGGATCGGAAACCTAATGCACTATAACTTTTTATTTTTATATTTATTTAACTTGCATAAGTTACGTAAGTTATTACACTTAACCAAGTTACTTAACTTACGTAAGGGATGATAATGGGAAAGATTATTTTGCTTGGTAGCCAAAAGGGTGGCTGTGGTAAATCCACCTTAGCAGTGAACGTTGCAGGCTGGTTAGTACACCAAGGCCACAATGTTATTTTGGTTGATGCCGATCCCCAAGGTTCAGCGGTTCGCTGGGCGCAAGATCGCCAAGAGCAAGAAAAACTAAAACATATCCCTCACGTACAAGCGTCAGGCAATATCAACCAAACCTTGAAAGATTTAGCGGTACATTACGATTACGTGGTTGCCGATACAGCTGGCCGTGATAGTCGTGAATTACGTACCGGTATGGTGATTGCCGATGTGCTGTTATCCCCTTCTCGCCCATCGCAATATGATTTAGATACCTTGCCGCACTTAACGGATGTATTTCTTCAAGCACAAGACATTAACCCAAAACTGAAAGGTTACCTGGTACTGAATATGTGCCCGACAAATCCTGTGATCAAAGAAGCGGATGATGCCAAAGAATACCTATCTGATTTTCCAGAGTTCGGTATGGCCACAACGCTTATTTACGATCGTAAAGCATTCCGTGATTGTGTTGCTGAAGGTAAATCAGTTTTTGAGTGGAAAGACGCAAAAGCCAAAGCTGAAATTAGCGCATTGATGGAGGAAGTATTCCGTGGTTAAAAAACGTGAACGTGTTACTGAGCAAGCGAAAATTGATGCTTTTGCCAGTGCTGCTGAAATTAAAATCGTAACCAAAGAAACAACTTCTAAGCGTGAAAAGAAATTTAAGCGTGTGACTTTCTCACTGACTGAGCATGAAGATAAATTGATTGATGATCTTTCTCTGCAAGTGCGTTCGTTCCGCTGTAATCGATCTCAAGTCGTTAAAGCAGCATTGGCCTTACTGGCAGAACAAGACGAAAAAGCGTTAATTGCTTTGTTAGAAAAACAAAAAGAACTTTGATTGTTTGCCGCTGTGGGTATGTGCGTTAACTCGAAGAGTTATCCACATATGCACGGCCTTATATAACAATATATAGATCTCTATAGATCTATATAAAGATCTATAAGATCTATAAGGTCTGAAAAACTTATTATAATCAGTAGCCTGCAAGCTTTGTGGTCACACTTTTTTAGTGGGTAAGTCACATTTTTTTAGTGTGAAGGTCACAAATTTTTAGTCTATGGTCACATATTTTTAGTGTGTCGGTCACACATTTTTAGTGTATCGGTCACACATTTTTAGTGTTTTTGATTTTTTTATTCACAAAGCGAATTGAGTTTGTTAACGGTCACACATTTTTAGTGTTTCTTGGTGAAAATCGCTTTAAAGGTCACACGATTTTAGTATTATTAGGTCAAACACTAAAAATCTGTGACCATAGGCACGGCAAAAATGACCGATAACACCCGAGATCAGCGCTTTCAAGTTACTACGGCAAACACAAACGAATTACCTAAAACCTTTTTTCGTAAAAGTCACGAATTGGTGTTTAGCCAACTGTCATTGACTGCCCGTGAGCATGACATGATGGCGCTATTCTTATCGCGTTTAAACCGTGAGCATTGGTTAGACTTCATCGAAAAGCGTGATATTTACGCTCCACAATACACCTTCTCTGGTGACGTTCTGAAAGAATGGTTTGGGTTATCTTCCAAACAACTCTACCCAACCTTACGCCCTGTGGCCGAGCGTTTAGCCAGTCGTAAAGTCGGTTTATCTAACGATCAGTGCGAAGAGTTTGATTTCATTCCCCTGTTTGCCCGCGTGAAATACCACAAAGGATCGTTAACGATTGTTCCTAACACCGAATTGATCCATGCCTATGTGGATTATTCAGCCGGTCACGCTCAAATTAATCATCACTCTTTCCGTAGCCTTAAATCAGAGCACTCAAAGCGCCTGTATACGCTTCTGTCGCGTTTTAAAGACACAAAAACTAAATTACACCAACAATCGATAGAATCGCTTCACGGGCTTTATGGGCTGCTTGACGAGAAAGGGAAATTATTAAAAAAGAGTTACGGCCAAAACAAAGTATTCATTGATCGTTGCATTAAAAAACCGATCGAAGAAATGGCGAATAGCACCGATGTGCTCAAAGAGCTGCGTTTTTTGGTAGATGAAGAAACGGGTAACTTTGGTTTTAAGCCGATCTACCATGGTAAAAAAATCATCGCGATTGAGTTTTTATACCAGTGGGTAAGCAGCAACAACCAAGCGGAGAAACAGGCGCGTGAAGCGTTAGCTGAAGAAACGGTACCCGATAACCCAATGTTATTGCTGGCACGTGAAGCCTATCAAATCGTCATGGCTTACCCGTTAGAAGGGGAGTTAACCGACAAACATAAATTGGCACTTCAAGCAGTGAACATGGGGATCGTGACACTGCCAGAAGATATGCCAATGGATGATACCTTCAACCGTAAAATGCTCCAGATGTCGGCATAACCCAATCAGA
Source organism: Photobacterium sp. GB-50 (assembly GCF_003026755.1). NCBI lineage: Bacteria > Pseudomonadati > Pseudomonadota > Gammaproteobacteria > Vibrionales > Vibrionaceae > Photobacterium > Photobacterium sp. GB-50. The sequence continues at coordinate 11,723 of NZ_PYNX01000030.1, read as the reverse complement.
TTACGGTGTACGCCAATTGGGTTACGCCATACTGCGATGCATTCACGCTCACCTTTCTTGTTTTTGTGGTGTGTTCTAACTGGGTAAACAGCCCAATTAGAATACACCATCGCAATTTTCCTCTTCCCTAGTGGTACTGCTTTTCTTGTTTGTTTAGCGTGATGGCTCCTACTCAAGCAAGGAGTGATCATGGCCAACTATGCCTATCTGCGTGTATCGGGTGATACCCAAGACGTAAATAACCAAAAACATGGCATTTTAGAGTACTCAAACCGTACAGGGCTGAGTAACTTGGTTTTTGTAGAGGATTGTGTGTCAGGGGCTAAGAAATGGCGTCAGCGGCGCTTAGGGAGCTTGTTAGAGGGATTATCAACAGGCGATACCATTATCTTTGCCGAAGTTACCCGTATGGCACGTTCAACCTTGCAAGTATTAGAGATCTTAGAGTTGTGTATGGACAAGCAAGTAAACGTCCATATCGCTAAACAGAACATGCAACTTGATGGCTCGATGCAAGCTAAAATCATCGCCACAATCTTTGGTTTAGCCGGCGAAATAGAACGTGAGTTCATCCGAATGCGAACCAAAGAAGCATTAGCGGCGCGTAAGGTGAAAGGGCAAATATTAGGCCGTCCTAAAGGGCCTGCGAAACGTTTAAAGCTCGATGATAAACGCGAACAAATAGAAAAATATCGCGCTATGGGGTTAGGAATTAGAGCCACCGCAAAGTTATTAGATATCGCACCTAGTACATTGAGTGATTATTTAAAGCGTTGATATATAATGAAAGAATAAGTTACATAACTTACGTAAGTTATGATTTATAGTGAATATTATAGGGATGTAAATTGAGTTTTGATTTAATTATTAAAATTGTCGTTGCGTTTGTCAGTATGCTTTCTTTGATTATTGCGTTTTTTAATATTCGGTTTAATAGTCGGAAAAAACTGATAGATGAATACACCGTTGCAAAAGCGTTCTTAGAAGATTTAGATAACCTAAAAAATAAGTTCGTTATCGAAAAAGGTTACCAAGCAGTGGCGGGTTCCGATACTTTTGATATTGATGTTATAAAGCATTTATTGTTATTTCCTAACCCTAGTCGTGCCTTACGCGATTACAGAATCGCACACTCACTGTTTTGCAAAAATAGAGTTAATGGTCGTTTAAGATTTAAGTGGCGCTTTCGCTCTTTATGGGTAAGGAACGGTATGGCGATTTTCCATTTCTTAATATATTGGTTATTTGCTATGAGTGTTTTTTATTGTTTGCTGTCTCCATTTTATATCCCAGATTTTGCAGAAGACTTCTTTTCTGGCCTTGGTTTTGATCAAACGAAGCAATGGATTTTTATCGTTTTTACATTGGTTATAAGCCTGTATCTTGTGGTTTTATCACTTTACAAATTAGCTGTTTATTACTCAGCAAAAAGGCTTTTTGAACAAGAAAAACAATGGCTTGATTTTAAATGATTAACTTACGTAAGTTATGTAACTATCATAACTTACGTAACTATTAACTGCAGCGTTCTTCTAAGATAGAGTTCTTATTGCCTTGTACTTTTTCAATTCTTTCTGAGCGTTCACATTCCCATTTAGTAACAGGGTATTGTTTATCCCACGCTTCCATTAATTGGCGTTGTTGGCGGCTCATTTTGTATTTTGGATAGGCTGCTTCAAAATACATATAAGTACGCGCAACTATTCCTCGCGCACGTTCAGGCGGCTGTGCCTTTTTACCTTTGGAATCTATGATCATTTCGCAGCTACCAAATGTGCGGTAACGGCTATTTGAAGTGTTAGCTAGCATCCCAAAGTTATAATTTTGTCGTGTTGCATTTACGGCACCAACGGCTGGATACAAGTTGTATAGATCGGATTGCATCAAGCGATATTCTTTATTCGCTTTTTCTGCACATTTACGGCCTTTAAATTCTTTTCCTTTCCTATTAACACAAACCTCATTACCTTCACGCCATTCGCTAAAAGCACGGCCAAAGTTCTCGGCTGGAATGATATGTTCTGCTTCCCAGCGTTTAGTTCTTTTCTTGTGTACTTCTGTTGTAAACCCTTTAGGTAATTCTATGTACTTATCTTTGTTAAAAGAGGCACCACAATAAAGCGTTTCCATGTGTTCTTTGTTGGTATAAATATCTCTCTGCATGTGCTTTTTTGCTTTGCTGAAAGATTGAATTGAAGTGTTCCCTTGGTAACTATCAGCAATACAGAAAGTGGGAATAACCGCTGCGGTTATTAGTATTAATTGTTTAATTGCCACTGTGATCTCGTTGAATAATTAGGTGTATCGTTAATAACAATCGTAACTTATTTAAGTTATTTAACTTACGTAAGTTATGTAACTAATTGTGTAGCTATATCCTGCTTTATTTCACACCTTTCCCCTTCGGTCGTACCGCCCTTGTATCAAGGGTTCAACCAAGCCAAAACAGCGCTTCGCAAATGTCTTGTCCCGTTCGGGTAACAATCATGGCTACAACATCAAAAGCCAGATCAAAAGCTTTCGTTTGCTGTGCCAAGTGTCGCTAAGGTGTGTGCCGTTTCCATGTGCTTTTTGTTTTCTCCTTATTGTTCTCATCGCTTTTTCACGGGCTGTAACGTTGCACAGCAGAACCTCTAAAACAAGGGTGAAATACACGCTACGCGCCCTTGCTTTAAAGAACCTGCAGTGCCTCGAAAAAGTTAGGCGAAAACGGCGATGAGAAACCCCATAAGGAGAAAAGCGATGGCACATTCCTACTCACACTCACCAAGCTCTACTAAGGCACATCAACCGAGCAGCGTATCACCGCTGCACCGCTCAGGCTCTACAACGATGAGCGACAGATCCCGCGATTACCTCATTGATAAACGTCTGCACCAACTCTATACCCGATTACGCGAATGCAACCCAAGCGTATTGGATATGGTGAATGCGCTTAATTTTGTGTTGCGACAATACCCAGCATTAGGGCCGATAATTGGTACTTGCCACGATCTGGAATGTTTTATTGAAGCGGTAGAAAGTTACGAACAGGAGGGGGCGCTATGAGTCAGCCGTATTATATGGCAATAGCCAAAACCATTTTAAGCCAGCTCGGTGGTAACCGTTTTATTACCATGACCGGCGCGAAACATTTTGTCGGCCTTACCGAACCAGGACTGCAATTTGATTTACCTACGGATACGGGGGCAATCAACAAAGTGACACGGTTACGGGTAATTTTGGATCCGTGCGATACCTACACGGTGATCAGTTTTCGTAAAAAGCGAGGCCAGCTGGAATACATTGAAGTCACACGCCAATCGGGGATTTACTGCGACATGTTAGAGGGGACTTTTACAGAAATGACGGGGTTGTATACATCGTTGTAGGTATGGTTTCTGGTGCAAAAGCCCTGCGTTGCAGGGCTTTTTATTTTTGTTAAGAGGCTATAATAGTCAAGATAATAATTGTGACGATAACCGTATAAAATATAATAGACCATATTTTATTATCTTGTTTTTCTTGCTCTTCAAGTCTTGCTTGTTCTTCAAGTCTTGCTTGTTCTTCGAGTCTTACTTGTTCTTCGAGTCTTGCTTGTTCTTTAAGTCTTGCTTGTTCTTCGAGTCTTGCTTGTTCTTCAAGTCTTACTTGTTCTTTAAGTCTTGCTTGTTCTTTAAGTCTTGCTTGTTCTTCAAGTCTTGTTTGTTCTTCAAGTCTTGTTTGTTCTTCAAGTATCGTTTGTTCATCAATAATATATTGGAATCGTAACGCTATATATAACGCTTTAGCTTTTTGTTCATCATATTCTGTTTCAGATAGGGCTTGCACCCATAAACCATTAAGTTTGTAATTATTTTTTAACTCATCACTTATTTGTTGGTATAAGCGTTCGTCATTTAACCTTTTATATGCGTTTTTACTACTAATGGTCATCTGTTTAATTCATAGATTATATAAATTAGCTATTTATAAATTAGTTAGTAAAAAATAAAAAATATAAACTGTTACAACACATTTCGTATTTTGTTGATATTAATTTATCAGATTAGTTAATCTTGAGTATCGCTTTACCTATGAGACCCTGAAATATGGGCTTTATTTGATGTATTTGTCCTTGCGGACACTCCGAGGATAAGGCCCGCCAGCGAGACGCGCCATTCATTGCAAACCACACCCTTACACCATCACATTAAAGCACCTTCGTATGAAAAGCCGCAATGCAAGCATCGCTCACACCAAGGCAACGTCATGGTGTTGTCGGGGCGGTTTTCCATTCATTTTGCCGCTGTCTAGCTTAGGAGCTTGCTTCCAACCCCTATCCCCAATCTTGGGGAAGTTTACGCTTCGCGCAAACAAGAGCCGTTCGCACCGTAATGGCTCACGTTCTTAGGTCTAACAGCATCTGTCTGTGGTTCGCCATTACCGTGCGTTTGAGTATCGTGGGTGCTGGCGCTTCATAATTACGGCTACTTTGTCTTTTTCTTCTAAATAAAACGAACGAACACTGTTCGTTCGTTGTTTTTGTTCGTCTCTTAGGTTACAATTTATACAGGTTGATTAATGGCGGTGATGATATGAGCGTTTCTCTTAGTGGTAATCAGTTACAAGATAAAGTGACCCAAATTTGTAATGATCTTTATGCGAAAGGTCAGAAGGTTAGCGTTCGTATCGTGCTTTCAATGCTGCCTGATGTCAGCAGTACTTCTACGGTTCACAAGTACTACAAAGCATGGAAAGACGAGCTTGAGGCAAACCAAAAATCACTGCTTGAAAAAATGGGTTTCTCGGAAGAGTTTACCCGTGTATTCATGGCTGAAATTACCCGCCACGCTACAGAAGCCGAACGTCGTTACCGTGAAATCGCAGAAGATGCCAAAGAGCAAAGTCTATTGGCCATTGATGATTTAGAACGAGCTGAAGATCGTTTATACAAGCAAACCGCCTTGCTTGAGCAACGTGAAAAGCAAATTAAAGAAGTAGAGGCAGAACTCGCCCAGGCTGATAAATCACAGCAAGCGATCACCCAAGAGTTACGCCAACAAATTGAAAACCTCACCGAGCAATTGGGTGAATCAACGGCTAGCAACGAGCGTTTACGTACAGAGCTGGCTAAAAATGAATTACTGCTAGAGAGTAATAAAGATCTAGTTGCATCAACTAAGACGCAAAACATTGAGCTGAATGATCAGATCAAGCAACTGAACGGGGAAGTGGTTGAGCTATCTAAAAACATTACCCGTCTTGAATCTTCACAAGAGAGTAAGCAAGAGCTTATTGAAGAATTAAAAGCGAGTAAGCTATCAACACAAGAGCAAAACCAACAGCTTGATAAAGACTTGCGTGAGGCTCAACAAGAGCGAAACACACTACAAGCATCACTGTCTGATGCTAAAGCATCTTTATCCACCAATACTCAGCGTTTAGAGCAAGCGCAATCAGAGGTGGTTGAGCTTAAAACGAATGTTAAGCAGTACATAGAAACGCTCCGTCATTATGAAGGGTTACTTTCTAAAGAGAGTAATTCTGCAGACTAATCTATTTTGAATATCGCTTACCTACGAGGCCCTGAAATATGGGCTTTATTTGATGGATTTGTCACTAGCGGACACTCCGAGGATAAGGCCCGCCAGCGAGACGCGCCATTCATTGCAAACCACACCCTTACACCATCACATTAAAGCACCTTCGTGTGAAAAGCCGCAATGCAAGCATCGCTCACACCAAGGCAACGTCATGGTGTTGTCGGGGCGGTTTTCCATTCATTTTGCCGCTGTCTAGCTTAGGAGCTTGCTTCCAACCCCTATCCCCAATCTTGGGGAAGTTTACGCTTCGCGCAAACAAGAGCCGTTCGCACCGTAATGGCTCACGTTCTTAGGTCTAACAGCATCGGTCTGTGGTTCGCCATTACCGTGCGTTTATGTAAAGCTCGCCAGCGAAACGCGCCATTCATTTCAAACCACACCCTTACACCATCACGTTAAAACGCCTTCGTGTGAAAAGCCGCAATGCAAGCATCGCCACACCAAGGCAACGTCATGGTGTTGTCGGGGCGGTTTTCCATTCATTTTGCCGCTGGCTAGCTTAGGAGCTTGCTTCCAACCCCTATCCCCAATCTTGGGGAAGTTTACGCTTCGCGCAAACAAGAGCCGTTCGCACCGTAATGGCTCACGCTCTTAGGTTTAACTGCATAGGTTTGTGGTTCGCCATTACCGTGCGTTTGGGTTTCGTGGGTGCTGGCGCTTCATAATTACGGCTGTTTGTTCCTCGTCCCTCGGTAACAAAGCAGCCTTAACATAATGGTTTTTATGCGAAATGTTACGTGCCTAACCCCAGCAAGCTGGCGGGCACTGGGCACAACGCATAAAACGGCAATTATGTTAAATTTTCCGCGCTCAGTTTGGCATTGGTGATCGCTTTAGCCACAGCCAACATCAAAAGCGGCCTGTAAGCGTGGTTACATTTGGCATCTTATTGTCGTGGTCATGCTGTCATATTGGCAGTGCCTGCCAATTACCTCGCGCTTCGCACATCGGCTTCCACAACCTCCCCCGCCCACCCAATGTAGCCCGCTTGGTACTCAAAAATGGTATCTACGCCTTTGGCCTGTCCGTATTTGGTTACAGGCTTTATTTACTGTATTTCTATTGCGGTCTACGTGTGCTGGTCGTTGTGGTAAGGCAAGATCCAAAGCAATAAAAAAGCCTGCTGGCGCAGGCTTTTATCGTTTTTAATGCGGCATCGCGTCAGCAATGTTAGGTGCTTTTTTTAAATGCCGGTGTTGGAGTTCTTCTAATAATTCCATGGTATCAAAACTGTCTAACGAGGGACGTTCGCCAGTAAAATACGCGACACTTTTATTAAAAAGTGCCGATATTGCAATGAGTGTGTCTAGTCGTGGTAGTGTTTTTCCGTACTCTAAATCTAAGTAGGTTTGCCTTGCTATTTTTAAGTTTTTAGCGGCATCGACTTGCGTCATACCTTGCTCTTCACGGACTTGCTTTAGCAAAAAGTGAAATGCGTTAGCGGTGTTCATTATTTTAGTTCTTCTATGTTTTTATACGTCGACCAAGAGATTGTATCGCTAAACGGGAAGTTGAAAAGTAGGGAAAAGTGATTTTTCGTATAAATGGTGAGGGTGGAAAATTGCCACTAACTAGACGATATAACGCCTTTTTTAATTGTTCTTCTTTTCTATGACTTAGAAAATAATTGCTTTCTGTTGCGGTAGATATAACAGATGTTATGTGTAATGAGCAGGGGACGTAGTGGTATATATTGGTTTTAAAAAGCCCATGAGAGTAATAAGAATATGTCATTCTCAATGACTATCAATCAATAAAAAATCTATTTTTATCCTTTTAAATCAATAACTTACGGTTATTTTTTTCGCTTTGGCTATACCCTCACCCATGTGCGCAAGCGCACATGGGTGAGGGTATAGCGTTATACTTTAAATGTAAATGAATTTATTGTTTTTTTCGTTAGAGTTTAAGAACACATTCTTTGAGATATCTCTTCAAGATCTTTTAAATTTAAACGATTATCAGCCCATCCTTGAGCAAATGGAATCGTATTAGATTTTGGTAATTGATCTTCTTTTAAATCTTTAATTCTAATTCTAGAAGGTAAGGCTGCCCCTTCACCAACAAAGATTGCCTCTTGTTGCGATAAAATAGGTAATGCCCCGACCATTCCAGTCAATCCATCAGGTAGAAAGCGTGCGACATGTTGTTGATCTGCTGCGTTTGTAAGTCTTAATACAACCCATGTTCCACATTGTGATATTACAGTACTATCAACATCTGCAGGCCTTTGGCTTACTAACATTAAACCAATGCCATATTTTCTACCTTCTCTTGCAATACGTCTTATTGCATCTTGTGCTGCGGCGTATTGGGCTTCACCATGATCTGGTACATATCTGTGAGCTTCTTCGCACACAAATAAAATAGGATCTTTTTCCTTTTCTTCTTGTGTCTGAAATACTTTGTATTGAAAAAGTAATCTTGCAATTAGTGCGGTTAGTGGGCCAGCTACTTCATTGGGTAATCCAGAAATATCAATAATCCTGATATCTTTTCTATCTTGTTTTGGCTTTCCAACAAATTGATTTAATACATTATGTAGTTTTATTTCATCTTCAGCTCTTTCCCAACTATCCATCATGAAAGAAAGTCGAGTATCTCTTCTAAGTATCTTTAATTTATCAAGAACTGAGGGTACTGGTGATTTTGCAAGGTCTGAAGCTGTCAAACTTTCATGCACATTGGACTTAATCCTCCCTCCTTGAATATATTTAATATGGCTTTCAAATTCGTCCAATGAAAATGGTCTAGGTTTGTCTATATCAAACGCTAAGATATCTGATGTTTCTTTTCCATCACATAGTTCAGGTTCATTAATGTCTGGTAGGTGGTTTAAAGCAGTTCCTCCAAACGATCTTGGGCAAGGTTTTACTATGCCAGATGCGACCATACGTGCGTGGGCTAATGCTTTTTGCACAACATTTGTTTGGCTTGTTGCGCTTCTTTCTGTTTTGCCAATGATGAGGTGAGTAAATTCATCATTAGACATTAACCAATAAGGGAGTTTTATAACTTCTTGTTCATTATCCCCTACCGAAATATTGTATGCTCGGTATTGAACTGCACGTTCTTGAAATGCTGTTCCATACTCGCCATGAGGATCAATAATTACTATTTGTGGGGATAATTCTTTTCCGCCATGTTTGTGCGAAAGTACACTATGAATTATTGCAGCTACCGTACCTGACTTTCCTGATCCAGTTGAGCCTAAAACAGCACAATGCATACCAAACATCTTATTAATATTAGCTCTACAAGCTGTAGACTCTGATGCACTATAAACGCCAAAAGGTACTAATGGATCCACCTTCTCATTCTGTGTTCCTTCTGCAGAGCGATAAACATAATTGATTTCTTCGTTTGTTAGCAAAAAAACACCCTGTTGTGGTAGGGGGTATGTTTTTATTCCTCGTTTAAAAGTTAATTTTTCTTGTTGGCCATTCCAACTACCTTCAGCTAATAATTGGACTTCCATTAATCGTTGATCAGAATCGGCATTGATTGGTTTGCCTACTTCAATTAACTCTTCAGAACGCATTCTTAACATTGTTACTAAACCAAAAATGACCTTTCGACCATAGTGAATCTTAACCATGCTCCCAATTTGGCCTATAGGATAAACCCGGCCATTAAAAGTACGGTTTAGCTCTGAGATTTTATCGGAGATTTCAACTTTGATGTTTGTTCCTGAAACTTCTACTACTTGGCCTATTCTTAGTTCTTCAACTGGCGTAAACATATTAAACCTCGCAACCATTCTTTAATAGTGAAGTGACACCTTTAAAAGTCCACCAATAATCGTCTTCATTTTTTCGCTCAAATGGCCCACTATCACCAATATATAGTCCGTTCAGTGTTGCGATTATTATTCTCTTTTTAAATTTCTCATTTCGCCATTTTTGAATACAACTAGGTATATTTCCATCACGGCATTCTAAAAAGGCAATTAGTACTGTTTTGTTATCTTCTTTAGATAAAGCAAATTCGATTTCATTATTTATATGGTCATCACCAAAGCTATAACCACATACAGCAAGTACGTTACTATTATTAGAATTTAGTGACTTTCTAAATAGATCAAATTGTGAAGAAAACGGATCTTGTTGAGTGGCTATATATTTTGTGGCTTGTGGGTATATAAGAACTCTGCGGTTTACGGTAGGGTAAGTGTCATTGTTTCTAACTCGCCAGACATGGCCGTTATTACAAAGAAACCAATCGATAGAGCCATGCATTTTAATTAAGTTAGCACGTTGCCCATTTGATGGAATAGGATCTCCATATCTTTGAGTTCGGTGAGCGACAGCACCACCACTAAACCCATCCCAGTATGGTACTTTATTGAGTGCTAAAGCATCTTCTAATAATGTGTCATAATTTGTTGTAAAAATATTTACCGATTTTCTTCTTTCAGATACGCCAGCAGACGCATAGTTAAAAAGTGTATTAATAAATTCAGAATGAGTTTCTATACAAACGATAGGTTTATCTAAAGTACCATCTTCATCTGGATTTCCATCTTTACCTTTAACATGTCCACAACGAATAACATTAGAGATAGATTCTAGAATTGCATGATGAATATTTTCAAGCTCAGGTAGCCCTATAATTTTGCCATTAATTGTTATTTTTTTTTCCTTTGTTCTTTCTGCTAGTGCAGCATAATCACCAATATGGCTCAGAACATGTTCAATATGGCATTCAGTAGGTAATTCTTCTATTAATGGGACTATTATGTCGTTATATAACTCATCATGTGTACCTTCTAGGTCTTTTTTTACCTTATCAGTTAAAGGATACATTAACGGCAATTTAGCATCAAAGCTGATACCAGCCCCCATGAGCCAATTTTGCTCACTACATTTTAGATGTTCTTCGAGTTGATTGAACATTTCTGTGTCTATAAAGTTTTCCATTTATACTCTTTTAATAAGTTGTCTTTTTCGATAGGTGGCTTTTTTTAGTCGATATTTTTAATATGGCCAAGTTTTATTGCCTTACTTTTTAGGCAGGAATATATCACTCATTTATAAGGTTATTATTGCGGTTGATCGCATAATTATTGAAGCGTTGAAGTTTTATATATATACCCTAACGAAACCACTTCCCACAGCCCCTCATCCCTTACCGCTTCATTTGTGAAACCATCTATACTAAACTGATTTTAGAAACCAACTTAAATTAAACCAGCTTAGGGGAAACTATGCTGATCCGTGCTTACCTTCGTGCTTCAACTACCGAGCAAGATGCCCAACGGGCAAAAGAAGAACTCAAAGCCTTTGGCGCCAAGTTTGATAGTCGTATTGCTGGCTACTACATCGAAAACCAATCTGGCACTAAGTTAGAACGCCCTGAACTAAACAAGCTGATAGATGACAGCGAAGCCGGTGATGTGGTGCTGATTGAAAAGATGGATCGCCTTACTCGTTTGCCTTGGCTTGAATGGAAAACCTTAAAAGCCCGTATCATGGAAAAAGGGTTAGTGATTGTGGTGGCAGATCAGCCTATGACTCATGCAGTGTTTAGTGCGGGAGAGCAAAATAGCATTACCTTGGCTTTAACTGAGTTCATGTTGGACTTGGGTGCAGCGATGGCCCGTGATGATTACGAAACTCGTCATAAACGCCAAGCGCAAGGCATTGCGAAAGCAAAAGCAGAAGGTAAGTATCGTGGTCGCCGTGTGAATGCATCTCTGCATCAAGATATACGTGATCAGTTAAAACTTGGGCGGAGTTATTCAGAAATACAGCAGAAGTTAGGGTGTAGCAGGGCGACAATAGCGCGGGTGGTAAAAGAGGGGTAGTTTTAGTGTGTTGCTTGTGAATACACGGAAAGCTCGCTCATCAAGGCTAACACCTATCACTTAAGGTGTTTTGAATGAACTGGATAACGAGTTTTATTGATACTAAATAGAGAATACTATCTGTTTTTCGGATGGTTTCTAATTATTATCTTTTGTTTTCTTAGTTATACTTTGTTTTTTTATAAATATGGATGAAAAACTAATGAGAACGACATCAGATCGTATCCGTCATGCTATTGGATTTGAAGTTATTGGGTTGTTGATTGTTGTTTTCGGCTTGAGTCAATTTGATTTCAACATCGGACATGTAGGGATTGTGGGCGTTTTGTTTTCTATAATTGCGACTGTTTGGA